>HF996828.1:1244-23089 GCA_000432575.1 Clostridium sp. CAG:762 | reverse complement strand
AGACAATTTTGCATAAAACAAAACTAAAGAACTAAAACAGCATAGCAAAAGTAAAAAACAAAAAAATTCGGCAGCACCTGTCGAAAACATCTACTATGAAGAAGATTACCCAATCTCTTTATATGTAGATAACGCATCTCCGCGAGAAGATGTAAATAAAATTATTTCACTTATGGTCTATAATTTTATCTACAAGCCCATATTTTAATGCTTCGTTAGAATTCATAAAATAATCTCTTTCAGTATCACTTGTTATCTTTTTTAAACTCTGACCAGTTTGCTTAGCAAGTATACTATTTATACGATGTTTTAATTTAATGATTCGATCGGTTGCAATTTTAATATCTGAGGCTTGCCCTTGAGTTCCGCCAAGTGGTTGGTGAATCATTACCTCACTATTAGGAAGAATATACCTTTTACCTTTCACACCACAAGCCAGAATAAACGCCGCCATCGAAGCTGACATTCCAATACAGATCGTCGATACATCACTCTTAACAAAGTTCATCGTATCGTATATAGCCATACCCGAAGTAATAGAACCACCTGGTGAATTGATATATATAGATATATCCTCATTATTTAAACTATCCAAATACAATAACTGAGCTACAACAATGTTCGAACTATCGTCATTTATCTCACCATTCAAAATAATAATTCTATCCTTAAGCAACCTAGAATATATATCATAACTTCTTTCACCTAAATTACTTTTCTCAATAACTACTGGAACTAGATTCATATTATCACCAATATTATTTTAAGTAAAAAATAATAAAATATGCACAAATATAAATGACAAAATAAAACATATTTGATATAATATAAATATAAGAATAGAGGGATAAAAATGGACACAATAACAATAACGTTTGATGACGGTACAAAAAAAGAATATATCAAAGGAGTAAAACTAAAAGAAATAATCGAAGATGTCAAAGATAACTATAATTACGACATCCTAATAGGTAAATTTAAAAACCAATTAATATCCTATAGCGATTCACTAATCAAAAGTGGCACCTTATCTTTATATGACATCAACACCAAAATAGGTAACAGAGTCTATGAAAAAGGATTAATTAACCTTTTTATATCTTCAACAATTGACGTTCTTGGCAAAGATACAGTAGTTAGTATTAAACACTCACTAGATAAAGGAATATTCTGTGAAATAGATAAACCGCTAAACAAAGACATCATAGCCAAAATAAAAGAAGTTATGACCGATAAAGTTAACCGAGCAATACCATTCGTTAAAATCGAAACATCACGACTCGAGGCAATAGAATATTTTAAAAGAATCAAAAGATTAGACAAAGCCAAAACCCTATTTTACAATACATCGCCATTCATAACCCTATATAAGTTTGACGGCATGTACAACTACGTTATTGGCGAACTACCATATGACACATCAGTCCTTAAATACTTTGATTTAACCCTATTAGAAAATGGAGTAGTATTAAGATTCCCCTTTGTATATGACGAAATAGAAATAACAAAATACATCCACCACGAAAAATACTTTAAAAGCGTCTTAGAATATAGCGAATGGGCCAAAGTCCTACACATCAATAATGTTGGTGAATTAAACGAATACATCACCAACAACAAAGTAGGGGAACTAATTCACCTATCAGAAATTATGCAAGACTATAAATTACTATCCATCGCTGAAAAAATCGCCCTAAACAAAAACAACATCAAGTTCGTCTTAATATCAGGTCCTTCCTCTTCAGGAAAAACAACAACCTCAAAAAAACTAAGCCTATATCTAAAAACACTAGGCCTAAACCCCATCCAACTATCACTAGACGACTACTTCTTAAATAGAGACGAAACACCAATCCAGGAAAATGGCAAGCCTGACTACGAAAGCATCAAAGCAATAGACATCAAACTATTCAACAACCAATTAACCAAATTACTAAAAGGAGAAAAAGTTGACACACCAATATTCGATTTCTCCCTAGGCAAAAAAGTATTCACAAAAACCATTAAAATGAATAACAACGACATCTTAATAATAGAAGGCCTACATGCCCTAAACGAAGAATTAACAAACGGAATACCAAAAAAGAATAAATTTAAAATATATATAAGTCCACTAACATTCTTAAACATAGATAATGATAATCGAATTAATATGACAGACATTAGATTATTAAGAAGAATCATCAGGGACAATAGATTAAGAGGATATAATCCTAGCCATACCTTAAACAATTGGAGCGAAGTAAGAAAAGGCGAAGTTAAATATGTATTTCCTTACCAAGACGATGCCGATGTAATCTTCAATACATCCTATGCCTATGAACTTGGCGTCTTAAAAACCTATGTAGAACCACTTCTATATTCCGTTTTAGAAGATGACCCTGAGTACTTAACGGCAACCAGACTACTAGAAATACTTAAGTTTGTACTACCAATTCCAAGTGAAGAAATACCAAAAACATCTATCATAAGAGAATTTATAGGAGGAAGCTATTTTGAAAAATAGTTTCTTTTTTTGCCTATTGCTACGCTGTTCTAAGAATAAAGATAATTATAAAAAAATATAGTATTGATAGCATCACCTTCTTTTCACCATCATCATAACTAAATAATCCAAACCATAAACAAAATGTCCAACCCCCTTTCATTCCCTTAATCGCCATAATATAATAACTCCACATCACTAAAAAGGTAGTAGCAAACCAATGTGAAAAAAGTTTCATATTATATTGACAAAAACATATAATAGTTATATACTTTTCTTAGGTGATAAAATGAAAAAATATAAATATAACATAGTTAATTTAGACTGTGCCAACTGTGCTAGAGAAATAGAAGAAGCACTAAACAAAAACGAATATCTAAACAATGTAGTAGTCAATTTCAATACTCTAACTCTATCTTACGAATCTGAAAAGGAATTTAGCCTAAAAGAACTAAACGCCTTAGTCAAAAAAATAGAACCCGATACCAGCATTACCTCAAACGAAATAGCAGTAAAAAAAGAATTTCATTTATCCATATTAATACTTGGCATCATCATCGGGGCACTAGGCCTATACCTAAACATCCCACAAAACCTAAAAATCATTCTATACATAGTATCTTATAGCCTATTACTCTACAAAACATCCACCAATGCCATCAAATTACTAATCAAAAGCAAGACCATCAACGAAAACGCCTTAATAACAATATCATGTCTTGGAGCTCTAATAATAGGTAACGTCATGGAAGGAATCATGGTCATCACCCTATACACAATAGGAAAAATACTAGAAGAAAAAGCCCTCAACAACTCCAGAAAATCAATAAAAAATTTACTTGACATAAGTGAAGCATACGCCAATAAAAAAGAAGGCAACAATATCATCAAAATAGACGTCAACGATGTCAAAGTAAACGACATCCTAGTAGTAAAAAAAGGTGAAAAAATTCCTGTCGACGGCATAATTGTTGAAGGCAGTACAATACTAGATACCTCCTCGCTAACAGGCGAATCCAAACCCGCCCCCAAAAACATTAATGACACAGTATTATCAGGTTGCATCAACTTAGAAGACGTCATCCAAATAAAAGCCACCTCCGTATTCAAAGACTCCACAGTCTCTAAAATCATCGAATTGCTAGAAAGTGCCACCGACAAAAAAACCAAAATCGAAACAGTCGTATCGAAAATCAGCAAAATATATACCCCAATTGTTTTAATCTTAGCCGTTTTAATCGTAGTAACATTGCCAATCCTATTCAAAGTCAGCATAAATGATAGTATTTATCGTGGCCTCACATTCCTAGTAATATCATGCCCTTGTGCTATTGCGATTTCCGTACCTCTTTCATACTTTACAGGTATAGGGACATCCTCTAAAAATGGCATCCTAATTAAAGGTAGCAACTACCTAGACAACCTAAGCAACACCAAAAATATCATCTTCGACAAAACAGGCACTCTTACAAACGGTAGTTATGAAGTAACCAACATCGAATTAATAGACAAAACCTATACCAAAGAAGAAATAATGGATATCCTATTAAAAGGAGAATCCTTATCAAGCCATCCCATCGCCTCATCCATCGTCAAAAACAAAAAGATAAATAACATTGATGTAACTAACTTTAAAGAAATAAAAGGCCAAGGCATCAGCTTTAAACTAAATGACAAAATCGTTTTAATTGGCAACAAAACCCTATGCAACTGCCACGAAGAAGCCGTCTTACATCTAAACATCAATGGAACTCACGTCGCCTCAATTACCATCAGTGATACTATCAAAGAAAATGCTCACGACACCATCAAATCGCTAAAAAAACTAGGCATCACCACCTATATGTTCACTGGAGACAATAAAGATACAGCCCTAACCATTGGCAATAAATTAGGCATAGATAACATCAAATATGAAATGTTACCAACAGATAAATATAAAAATTATGAACTAGTATCTCAAAATAATGGAATAACTATTTTCGTAGGAGATGGTATCAACGATGCTCCAGTTCTAAAACGTGCTGACATTGGCATATCAATGGGTGGAGTAGGTAGTGATGAAGCCATCGAAGCCTCAGACATTGTCTTAATGGAAGACGATTTAAAAAGAATAATCGATGCCATAAAAATATCCAACTATACAAAACACATCATCAAAGAAAACCTAATATTTGCCAGCTTAACAAAAATAGTAATACTACTCTTAAGCGTATTTGGTCTTGCAAATATGTGGTTCGCCGTTTTTGCCGACACAGGAGTTACCCTTCTAACTATTTTAAACACCTTAAGAATAATGAACAGCAAAACATATCTAAATAAATAAAACCAAAAAAAACTTTTTCTTTTTTGCATCAAACTAACTACATAATAAACATTTATTGATATATCTATTGACATAATATTTAAGCAATGATACAATTTTTGTAGATTAGATAGGAGTGTTTTACGAAATGAAAAAATTATTTTATTTTATATTATTAAGTTTTATATTAATACCAGTTAATGTTCAAGCAGAAATTAATCTTGAAGAAATACATAATAGTATTTCAAACAATAATGAATTAGAAATTAAATCTATTCCCCTTGAACATTATAAAAAATTTAAATATTATAATACTTGCTTAGAAGAATATAGTGATTGGGGTGATAGTGCTCAAAATGTTTGTTTAGATTTAATTTTTGAAAAACTTGTAACATCGTATATATATAAGAATTATAATTTGCCAAAAGAAGTTTCTTCAAGTGCTGAATGTCAGTCAAATAATAATACCTGTGATGTATGTATTTATTTAAGCGATAACTCAAATGAAAGATTAACTGAAACATATAATATTAAATTTGTAGAAAAATATGATGAGAATGTTTATAATACTATAAAAAAGCACACGGAAAACTTAAAAAAATCATATCAAATTGATGATATGGGATATATAAATCAATTGATACACTATAATGAAATAGAAAAATTTTTTGGTTTGGAGCAAGGAAATATTGATTTATTTAAACTTTACCCTGAAATAAAAAAACATATAGAAAGCAATCCAAATATCGAATATATTCCAGTTTTTGGTGCTGGAGGATGGTCAAACCTAAATCTTGGTGCAGGTGGTGTTTTATTTGCTTACTTTGATGGTATAGCAGTTGGAATGTCAGACAGCTTTAGTTATTCTACATATAGAATTGTCAATATATCAGATAAAACTGAAAATAATACAGAAGCCTATATTAACGAAGCATTAAAAAGAATAAAAGAATATGTGAATGACGATACATATAACATTAATATTACTTATGATAATGAAGCAACTGAATTAAATTGTGGGGATTCGGATTGTGAAATAGGAAATTATAAAACTAAAATATATAAACTTGTAATAAATAATAAAGAATATACTTTAGGTATTTCCCCAACAAATGAAAAAAATATAAAAAAATTAAAGATAGAATCAAAAGATTATCAAAATGATATAAGTGTTACAACCGAGTCATCAGATGTACCGCTTGACACAAGCGTTAAATCAAAAGATTTAACCGCTCAATATAAAGGCTTCTTGAAAACTTATAATATCGATTTGTATTCAGGATTAAAAGATGAGTATATAACAAAAATAAAAGACGGAATAATTGTTAGAATACCACTACCAAACAAATATGATAAAAATAAATTAGATATATATCATATTAAAGAAGATGGTAAAAAAGGTGAAAAATATCAAGCAGTAGTAGAAGAAATTAATGGAAAAAAAATATGCTGTATTTACAACTAATCATTTTTCTATATATGCTATTGCAGAAGATTTAGGAGAACCAAAAAATACTATAAAAATCCCAAATAATGTCATAGAAAATCCACAAACATTTGATAATATTTTAAATAGTATTTTAATTGGCATTGTATCGTTTATAGCTTTATGTGGAACAATATATTTCTTATTAAGAAATAATAAATCAAAATTTAAGATTTAGTTTAGATATTATACAAAGCTTAATAAAATCTTTTATAAAAGAAAATATTCAGCGTGAAGATGAGATGATATTTCATCATCTTTTTTCATTTGATTAAAAACATTACAAAGACAAAAAAAGTATAATTACTTTCAAACAAATGTATGAAAGTATCTTGACATTATATCTCAGTTGTAGTATAGTTAATATACAAAAAACAAAAAAAGAAGGTGTATTTATGAAAAAAATTATTTTAACAGGAGAACGTCCTACAGGTCCACTTCATATTGGACATTACGTAGGAACATTAAGAAATAGAATAAAGATACAAAACTCTAACGATTTTGATGAAATGTATCTATTTGCTGCGGATGCTCAAGCATTAACTGATAATTATGATAACCCTAAAAAAGTAAGAGATAATGTTTTTGAAGTAGCACTTGATAATTTAGCATGTGGAATAGACCCTGATAAAGTCAACTACTTTATTCAATCGGAAGTACCCGAATTAACCGAACTTACATTTTATTACATGAATTTAGTAACCATCGCTAGGTTACACCGCAATCCTACAGTAAAAGAAGAAATCAAACAAAAAGGAATGAACGAAAGCATTCCTGCTGGTTTTTTCACATATCCAGTTAGTCAAACTGCCGACATTACCGCATTTAAAGCAACCATTATCCCAGTAGGGGATGATCAATTACCAATGATAGAACAAGCAAGAGAAATAGTAAGAAAATTCAACTCAATATATGGCAACGTCTTAGTAGAACCTGAAGCATTATTGCCTAAAACATTAAATGAAAAGCGCCTCGTAGGCATTGATGGCAACTCTAAAATGAGTAAATCACTAAACAACTGCATCTATTTGAAAGATAGTGAAGAAGAAATAAAAAGAAAAGTATTCTCTATGTACACTGACCCTAATCACATAAAAATAACCGACCCAGGAAAAGTTGAAGGCAACGTCGTATTTACTTATTTAGACGTCTTTTGCAAAAATGATTCATTTACCAAATATCTACCTGAATATAAAAACCTTGATGAATTAAAAGCACACTACGAAAAAGGTGGACTTGGCGACATGAAAATAAAAAAATTCCTAAACGACATCTTACAAGAAGAATTAAGACCAATAAGAGAAAAAAGAGAAAAACTAGAAAAAAATCCTGAATACGTATATAGTGTCCTCAAAGAAGGAACCAAAAAAGCTAGGATTAAAGCCAGTGAAACATTAAAAGAAGTAAAAGAAGCCATGAAAATTAACTATTTCGATAACGATTCATTACTTCATGAATTAAAAAATAGATAGGTGATATAATGAAAAACTTAAACGTTGTATTTATGGGAACTCCCACCTTTGCTGTACCAATATTAGAAGCATTAATTGAAAATACCAAAGTTTCCTTAGTAGTATGCCAACCAGATAAAGAAAAAGATAAAAAAGGTAACATTATAATACCTCCAATAAAGAAAGTTGCCTTAGAACACAACATCCCTGTATTTCAGCCAGTAAGAATAAAAGAAGATTATCAAAAAGTATTGGATATGCAACCTGATATTATCATTACTTGTGCTTTTGGCCAAATAATACCAGAAATATTACTCAACTATCCCAAATATAAATGCATCAATGTTCATGCCTCATTACTTCCTAAATTAAGAGGTGGAGCCCCAATACACTGGGCTATCATTAATGGCGAAAAAGAAACTGGAGTAACCATCATGTATATGGATACCCATATGGACAGTGGTGATATAATAACCAGTGAAAAAATAAAAATTGAAAGTGATGACATCTTAGATACCCTATATAATAAATTAAGTTTACTAGGAAGAGACTTACTCATGAAAACACTCCCTAACATTATAAGTGGCAACATTAAAAGAACAAAACAAGATGAAAGCAAAGTAACACTAGGATACAACATTAAAAAAGAAGAAGAACATATTAATTTCAACAAAAACAGCATAGATATACATAACCTTGTAAGAGGACTAAATTCTAATCCAGGTGCCTACTTTATCATGAATGATGCAAGAGTTAAAGTATATGAAACTAACATTTTAGATAAGAAATATGAAGGAACAATTGGAGAAATTGTTGACATTAACAAAGAAGGCCTAATAGTAAAAACCAAAGACTCCTCTATCATAATAAAAGACATAAAAGTAGAAGGAAAAAAAAGAACAAAAGTAAAAGATTATTTAAACGGAATTAAAGATAAAAACAGTTTAATAGGAATTATTTTAAAATAATATTTAATTAATTTAAAAAATTTGTTATAATAAACAAAAGAGTAGGAAGTGGTATTAATGAACAACAACTTTTCATTTAATTACAATAAAGATTTAGGCGAGAAAAAAGTTTATACAGAACAAGTAGAAGAAACACCAATAAAATATGATTATAATAACTACAACAAAAATAACAAGCAAACAAACAAGTATAAAATAATTGGCATATTACTTGGTGGTTTTCTTGTCATACTTGTTTTATTTATTATATTAGGCCTATCTATTAGAAATAATATAGATAAAATAGATTTTGATAACAATAATACTAATAAAGATAATACTAATAAAGATAATAATTATAGTGAATACACATATGATATCAGTTATAAAATAGAAGATAAAACCAATTTATGTAAATATAAAATAACCACAAAAGATAAATATATTTACATTGCAAAAACTATTAACGATGTAATTAGTAATTATGTAAGTTACAATGGTTATTATTATTTAATAGAAGACAATGACTATAGATTAGCCTATGAAAAAGAAGTATTTGATATAATACCTTACCAATTCCTAGACATCAATAACATTAATAATTATATAAAACTAGGCACGGAAAAAAATGATAACATCGTCAAAAGATACAACATAAAAATAAAAGATATAACCCTACTTAATAACACAGACGATATAACTATTAACTTAATAGGTAATGATTACGAAATAGATTATACTAATTTATTAAAATTATATGATAAATATGATTACATTAAAGTAACAGTAAATATGAAGTAGGTGAGACTTATGCTAAATAAAAAGGGATACACACTAGTAGAACTATTATCAGTATTAGTTATTATCAGCATTATTGCCCTAATAATTATACCAGTAAGTTTACATAGTTTAGATATATCCAATGATAAAGTAGAAGAAGCATTCAAAGTAAGAATTAAAGATTTAGTAGATACCTACATCTTATTTAACATAAAAAATGTTGAATTAAAAGAAGAAGGTACCATGAACGAGAAATATTTAAAGACTATTACCTTAAAAGATGTCCTACTATATAATGATATATCCAATATAGTTAATCCAAAAAACAGCATGGGTTGTAATATAGAAACATTAATTGATATATACAAAGATAAAAATAACAATTATTGTTTCAAAATAGAATCCTTAGAATGTCTTACCCAAGATAAAAGCATCAATACTTGTAAATAAGGGGGTATTTATGAAAAAAGTATATATTATTGCATTAATTAGTTTAATTATAGATCAAATAGTTAAAATACTAGTCTCTAATTACCTAATATTAGGACAAACAACCAAAATAATAAACAACTTTTTTTATTTAACCTACGTTCAAAACACAGGCGCGGCTTTTTCAATTTTAATAGGCTATAGATATATACTAATTATTATTACCCTTATCTTTTTATACTACTTGTATAAATATACAAAAAAACAAACCAACCCTAACAAACTAGCAATTCTCAGCCATGGCCTATTACTTGGAGGAATAATAGGCAACTTAATAGATAGAATCATATATGGTTATGTCATTGATTATTTAGATTTTATGATATTTAACTATAACTTTCCCATCTTCAACTTAGCCGATACATTTATTGTAATTGGGTGTATAATATTAGTTATTAATTCTTACGCAAAGGGGGAAAATTCATGAAAATAGAAGTATTAGAAAATAATATAAGATTAGATAACTATTTAATTGACAAATTAGATAGCAGTAGAAGCAAAATACAAAAACTAATAAAAAATAACAGCATATTAGTAAATGACAAAAACACTAAAAGCAGTTATTTAGTTAAAACAGGCGACATTATTACCATAACCGATGTAAAAGAAGAAAGTAGTAATATAGAACCTGAAGATATAAAATTAGATATTGTTTATGAAGACGAATATTTACTTGTCGTTAATAAACCAAGTGGTATGGTAGTACATCCTGGATGTGGTAATAGAAATCATACCTTAGTAAATGCCTTAATGCACCATTCAAAGTTAAGCAACTTAGACAACATAAGACCGGGAATAGTACATAGAATTGATGCCTATACAAGTGGTTTACTCATGGTTGCAAAAGACGACAAGACACATAGAGAACTTGCTTTAGAATTAAAATCTAACAAAGCAAAAAGAAAATATTTAGCATTAGTACATGGAGTTATAGTAGAAGATACAGCAACGATTGATGCCCCGATAGGAAGAGATACCAAAAACAGAAAAAAAATGTGTGTAACTTCCGTCAATTCCAAAGATGCCATAACTCACATTAAAGTACTTGAACGATACATTGACACAACATTTATTGAATGTACCCTTGAAACTGGTAGAACACACCAAATAAGAGTTCATTTAAGTTATATCAATCATCCAATAGTAAATGACAGTGTATATGGTCACAAAAAACAAATTAATCCCACATTTGGACAAATGCTTCATGCATACACCTTAGGCTTCATACACCCTGTTACACATGAATACTTAGAATTTAAAGCAGAACCACCTAAAGAGTTTATGGAAATATTAAATCATTATAAAACTAATTCATAACAGTAATAGTAAGAGACAAAATTAAAGCAAACAAATTCCAAATAATATAAGGAATCAAATACTTAGAAACAGCTTTATCATAATTATAAGTTGCCTCATATAAATAAAGACTACTCATAAAAACGATTACTGTATCCACAAAAGAAAGAAACAAATTTTCTAAGTTAAAAAACAAAATAGTAAACAACTGATTAGATAGATAATTAATAAACAACGCTTTCTTATAAGCTTTATCACTCGTTGGATAAACCTTATAAACAGTATAAGCAATTAAAATAAATAAAACAAACCAAACAATAGGAAATATAATTTTTGGTGGAGCAAAAAATGGTAAATTTAGACTATTATAATAATTATATTTGCTAGAAGATAATATACTACTAAGAAACCAAGGTAATAAAAATAAAATATATTTTAATATTTTTTTAAATTTCATAATCCACCTCTTTATTTATTTTATGTTTTTTAGTATAATATTATTACATTAAAGGAGGAAAAAATGCAAGTTGATACAAAAGATTCAAATATTATGAAATTAATGCATTATTTCATCACCAGTGAGCATTACAACCCTGTATTGTTACATGGACTTGATGACGAAATATGGCTTGAAAATATGAACAGCCCATATAAAGTAGTTAGAATAGTAAACCATTATATTCATAATAACGAACAATTAGATTTTGATATTTTCAAATTTAAACGTATGCTAAAATCATTACAAAAACAAACATTTTGCCATAGAATGAAAGTCCTAAATATATATGTTGACTTAGGAGATAACGTTAATTTAAAAGAAGATGATGTTTGTGATAACATTTACTTAAATAATTTAACTGATTTAAATAAAAAAAATATTATAGAAGTATTTCCTGATATCATAGATAAAACTCAATATCAAGAAAAAGGTATTGAATTATATGCCAAGTTAGCGGGTGATATCAATGAGTATAACAGACAAAAAAGTTTAGAAGCAGAAAAACTATTTGGAAAAAGAAAACCTATTATTACATATCTTATTATAGCAATATGTGTAATAATGTTTGCTTCAATGTATATTTTTGGTAAAGGATCTTATGATAATTTAACCTTGCTTAAATTTGGGGCAAACCTTGATATCTTAGTAAAAAATGGAGATTATTACCGCTTATTAACATGTGCTTTTCTCCATATTGGAATTATGCATCTATTACTTAACATGTATGCCCTATATGTTATAGGGCCTCAAGTAGAAAGCTTTTATGGTAAATTTAAATTTATTATCATTTACATAATAAGTGCCATAAGTGGAAGCATGTTATCCATAGCATTCTCTCACAATGTTATCTCAGCCGGCGCTTCTGGAGCAATATTTGGCCTACTAGGCTCATTACTATATTTTGGATATTATTATAGACCATATTTAGGCAATGTCATTAGAAGTCAAATATTACCACTCATAATAATTAATTTAATATTCGGTTTTATTGCCGAAGGCATTGATAATGCAGCCCACATAGGAGGATTAATTGGTGGAATACTAGCCTCAGTCGCAGTAGGAATAAACAATAAAGAAAGCAAAGGAGATAATATTCATGGTATCATCTTACTAGCAATATATCTAACCTTTATAATCTATTTAGCCTTTATAAGATAAGGGAACGTGTCAAGCAATACATTCTTATTTTCTTCTTTTTTTGCTTTTTTTTAAATAATGTGATATAATGCTTATGAAGGTAGGGAATTAAATGAAAAAGAAATTCAAAAATATAATCTATATTGTCTTTATGATTTCTCTATTGATTGTACCATTTGTGAATGCAAATGCCAAAACACTTAACGATATGTATAAAGAATTAGAAAACTTAAAAAATCAAAAGAGAATCGCCGACAATAACAAAAAAATGACAGAACAAGAAATAAAAAACGTTGAAAAAAGCATTTATAACAATTCTGTTGCAATAGAAAACACCAGAAATGAAGTAAAAAAAGCAAATGAAGACATCGAAAAATCAACAGAAGACATCAAAAACAAGAAAAATGAAACCAAAGAGTTACTTAAATTCTTACAAAAATCTAACGGAGAGAATGTTTACCTAGAATATATTATGGAAGCTGATTCATACACTGAATTAATATACAGATATTCAGTTGTCAACCAAATATCTAGTTATAACAATAAAGTAATGACCGACCTAGAAGAACTAATTAAAAAGTTAGAAAAAAGCAAAGTTGACTTAGCCGAAAAAGAGAAAAAACTACAAAATCAAATCAGTGAACTATCTAGCAAAAAAATATCTCTAGGAAGCAAATTAGTAGGATTTACAGAAGGTGTAACATCAGTAGAAGAAGACATCAAAATATTACAAGACGAAATAAATTATTACAAAAACACCTTAGGTTGCTCATTGTATCAAGACATCAATTCCTGCGTATCTATCGCATATGCCTCATCATTTAGATACCCTCTAGTAAGTGGTAGAGTAAGTAGCCTATATGGAGGTAGAAGTTTAGGCGACTTCCACTACGGCCAAGACTATGGTGTAGCCGAAGGAACCAAAGTATATGCATCAGCCGCAGGAAAAGTAGCCTACATTAGATATAAGTCAACATGTGGTGGAAACCAAGTATACATCTATCACAATGTCAAAGGCAAACCTTATACCACAATGTATTTACACTTATTATCTGTAAATGTTTCAGTCGGTCAAACAGTTACATCGGAAACCGTAATAGGCTTATCTGGTGGTGGAGATACAACAACCTCGCCAAACCCTATATATTGCCCATGGAAGAAAACAGGTAAAGGATACGATAAATGTTCCTGTGGAGCCCACTTGCATTTCCAACTTGTTGATGGACATCGCGTCGCTGGAGCAAGTAACTATACAATAAATCCAAAAGAAATCTTCCCAAGTTTAACTCACATTGGAGCATCTTGGAACAGAAGATAAATCATCAAGGCTAGCTTAGCCTTTTTTTAGGAGGCACTTATGAAAGGACTTACCAACCAAGAAGTACAAACAAGATTAAAAAACAAAAAAAACAACAATTTAGATAATAACTACTCAAATACCATAAAAAACATTATTATAAGCAACATATTCACCTTATTTAACCTAATCAACATCTTCTTAGCCATCCTAGTAATATTTACAGGCGAATATACCAACCTATTATTCATCTTTGTCATTGTAATCAACACCATCATTGCTATCCACCAAGAAATCACTTCAAAAATGATTATTGACAACCTAAAACTAACCATCCAAGACAAAGTAACCGTAATAAGAGAAGGTAAAAAAATACAAATCGACGAAAAAGATATTGTTATCGATGATATCATTGTCTTAAAACAAGGAGAACAAGCAATCGTTGATGCCACGGTCATAACCAGTGATTTATGCGAAGTAGACGAATCCATTATCACCGGAGAATCCACCAATATAATAAAGAAAAAAGACGATAAAATATATTCAGGCACCATCATCGTATCAGGCACCATTACCTGTAAAGTCATTGCCTTAGGCAGTGATACCTATGCATCCAAACTAGTCGAAAACACCAAAAGCATCAAAACAAACGAAACATTCTTAAGAAAAAACCTAAACAAAATACTCAAGCTAATCATGATAATTATCATTCCCTCAATGATTCTTTTATTCATATCTTCCTATTACTTTAATCACACATCATTAAATCAAGCCATCTTATCAACAGTGGCAGGAGTAATAGGCATGATTCCATCAGGACTAATTCTCCTAACCAGCATAACATCATCAGTCGGCACCATAAAAATGGCCAAAAAGAATGTTATCATTCAAAAACTAACCGGCATTGAAACTCTAGCGAGCATAGACACATTATGCCTAGATAAAACAGGAACCATCACCGATTCAACCTTCAGTGTCGTTGAAGTAATCACCCTAGACAAAAAATACGAAATAAACAACATTATCAAAAATATGGACAGCACAAACATTAACGAAACCGACAAAGCCCTAGACAAATACTTTACCAAAACAAAAAATTATAAAGTGTTAAAAAAAGTACCATTCTCTTCATACCGCAAATGGAAAATGGTAACCTTTGAAAAAGAAAACACCTTTATCCTGGGCGCCCTAGAATACATTTGCCAAACACCACAAAAATACCATAAATATACTGATAAATACTATGAAAAAGGCTATCGCATCCTCACCCTAATGCATTCAAACGAAACAGCATCCAACAACAATTTACCAAAAGAAAGAAGAGTAATAGCCTTCATAATACTAAAAGATAACATTAGAAAAAACGTTGAAAATACACTTACATACTTTCAAAAGCAAGGAGTCGACATCAAAATATTATCAGGTGATAACCCCGTAACAGTATCCAAAATAATGAAACAAATCAACTACCCAAATTATGACAAATATATAGATTGTTCCACCTTACCTGATGACTATTACAAAATAAAAGAAATAGTTAAAAACAATCATATTTTTGGTAGAGTAACACCATATCAAAAACAACAAATCATCAAAATATTAAAAGAAGATAAAAGCATTGGAATGATAGGAGATGGAGTAAATGACATATTAGCCCTAAAAGAAGCAGACTGTTCCATTGCCCTGAATTCAGGTATACAGGCGGCCAAAAATGTTTCCCAAATAGTATTAATCGACTCAGATTTTACTAAACTACCAGACATCGTAAATGAAGGTAGAAGAGTAATAAATAATATGTTAAAAGTATCTAGCCTGTATCTAGTAAAAACCACCTATTCATTTTTACTAACAGTATTATCGATATTATTATCATTTAATTACCCGTTTTACCCAATTCAATTAACTCTAATAGGAAGTTTATGCGTAGGACTACCATCATTTATTTTAGCATTAGAACCAAATAATGAGAAAGTAGATAAAGATAATCTCAAAAAAGTATTTGCTTATTCTATACCATCTGGTATAACAGTATGTATTAATGTATTATTATTACTACTAGTAACAAAAATATTCCATCTAAATATAGAAAATTATAAAATGGCACTTGTGGCATCAACAGGTATAATTAATCTAATAATAATAAATAATATCAGCAAAAATTCTACTAAAATAGCCAAAATCTTACTTAGTATATGCGGAATAACATTCATCCTATCACTTTTAATATTCTATAAAATATTGTTATTACCTAAATACAATATATATATATTATTAATAATTATATTATATTTTATAATAGATAAATATTTAATTAAATATCTAAAAATAGCCTATGAAAATATTATCTTAAAAAATAAATAACATTATATGTTGTTTGCTGTTCACGTTTTAATTCATAGGAAAAAAATAATAATAAGCCTATATTAACAATCTAATATACTTATTGTAATTTTATATAATTAAGAGCATAACATATACATATAAGAACAAAATAAAAACATAAAAATATTCTTGACAACAAAAGAAAATAGTAGTATATTAATTACATGAGTGATATATTAGAAAAAATATATAATATATATTACTTATATAATAAAAAAGCTGGTGATTCCGACCATAACAGGAAATGAAAAAAGGAAACTAGAGAGCAAACTCTAGTTTTTTAAAATTAAAATACCACAAAATACTGAAATGAAAAACCACAAAATACTGAAATACATATTAAAAAAATAAAAAACGTACTAAGATATTACCGCGTTTTTTAGTATGCTGTAATATCTAATATCTAAAAAAATAATATTACTTAGTAATTCTAAGTATTTTTTTTTAAAATAAGGAAAAAACTATATTTTTCTATAAAATTATGATACAATAAACTCAAGTAATGACAAAGAAGATCTTATGTATAAAGATAATCACATAAAAAAAGGAGCATAATTATGATAATAACTTCCTTAAATAATGAAAAAATCAAATATTTAACTAAACTTAACCAAAAAAAATATCGTAGTGATACTTTTCTTGTTGAAGGTAAACACTTAGTAGAAGAAGCTTATAAAAAAAATTTAGTTAAACTATTAATAGTATTAGAAGATTATAAATTAGATAATATAGATAATGTAGATACCATAAAAGTATCATATGATGTAATGAAAAAGATATCTTTAACAGATACACCACCTAAAATAATGGCTGAAGTAATAAAAAAAGAAGATAAAAAAATAGGTAATAAAGTTATCATATTAGATGATATTACTGATCCAGGGAATTTAGGTACTATTATTAGAAGTGCGGTCGCATTTAATTTTGATACTGTAATCCTATCAAATAACACTACTGATTTATATAACCCTAAAGTTATTAGAGCGACGGAAGGGATGTTATTTAATATAAATATTATAAGAGATAATTTATTAAACATCATTCCCAAACTAAAAGAAGAAAAATATTTTATATTAGGAACAAAAGTAACAAATGGTAAAGATATAACAAAATATCGTAATATTAATAAAATAGCATTAATCATGGGTAATGAAACAAGAGGAATGAATAGAGATTTAGATAATCTATGTGATGATTATATATATATTAAAATGAATAATAAATGTGAAAGTTTAAATGTTGGTGTTTCTGCTAGCATCTTAATGTATGAGTTAAACAAATGAATTACATATTAATAGGTAAAATAGTTAATACCCATGGTATTAAAGGTGAATTAAGAATAATAAGTGATTTTCCTTATAAAGATAGAGTATTTAAAAATAATTTTAATATATATATAGGCAAAGATAAAATAAATGAAGTAATTAACACATACAGACATCATAAAATATTTGATATGATTACATTAAAAAATTATAATAACATAAATGAAGTCTTAAAATATAAAGGTAGTTTAGTTTATATAAATAGATTAGACTTAAAATTAAATGATAATGAATACTTAGAATGTGATTTATTAGATTTTAATATTATAATAAATAATAACATTATAGGTAAATTATCTTCTTTTGAAAATCATAATAATAATAAAATAATTATTGTTAAAAATAATGAAAAAGAGATATTATTACCATATAATAACAATTTAATAGAAAATATCAACTTAGATAAAAAAGAAATAACATATAAAAATATAGAAGGTTTGATATAATGAAGATAGATATTTTAACATTGTTTCCTTCAATGTTCGATGGTTTCCTAAATGAATCAATTATAAAAAGAGCTATTAATAATAATAAAGTAGTAATTAATATTCATAATATAAGAGATTATTCTAAACAAAAAAATAATAAAGTAGATGATTATCCTTTTGGAGGAGGAGCTGGAATGGTACTTATGTGTCAACCAATATTTGATGCTGTAAATAGTTTAAAAGATAGTGATACTAAAGTTATCTTAACAGTACCTGATGGTAAAATACTTAATCAAGAACTATCTACTAATTTATCTAAATTTAAACATTTAATAATTATATGTGGACACTATGAAGGATTTGACGAAAGAATAAGGACTATTGTCGATTATGAAATCAGCATTGGTAAATACATTCTAACCGGAGGAGAATTACCTAGTATGGTAATTACTGATTCAGTAGTTAGATTACTTGATGGTGTTATTAGTCAAGAATCACTTCAAAATGAAAGTTTTAACAACAATTTAATGGATTATCCTAATTATACATATCCTGTTGATTATAATGGATTAAAAGTACCTGATGTATTATTAAGTGGACATCATAAAAATATAAATGAATATAGATATAATGAACAAATAAAAAAAACTAATAAATTTAATGAAATAAATAATAATTATTAAATAAGCAAAGGTGGTTAAAATGGGAGAAAACAAAAACTTTTTCTTAGCAAAAGATAAAAATACTAAAGAAACAATATACATTGAATATAAGAATATCGATGGTTATAAAATAAAGCCTAAAACTAAAAAAGAAGATGCTATAGAAGTTACTAAGATAGTTTTTGCATCTCCTACTTTAGCTGAAAAAATAATAAAGAAAAAAATAGAAAAAAAGATAATTTATTTATTAAATATATTAGATAATTTAGATGAAGATAGTAGTGATGCAGGAGATACCATTAAAAAATCTTTAGTAGAAGCGGAAAGATTAAAATTAATGATAATTAGTACTTATGTTAAATATTTAGGTAATACTTATCAAAGTTTAACTTTGAAAAAAATACAGATTATTATTAATGAACTTAGATTAAAATTATATATGTTAAGAGATAGTAATAATTACACACAAAGTAGCAATAAAAAAAGATAATTATAGTATAATAAATTATTGAAATAATTAAAAAATAAAACATTCTACAAAAATAATAAATTTATTAAAAGGAGATTGATGCTATGAAATTAAAAGAGGTAATGGAAGCAGTTGATGCATTAAGAAAATATAATAGTGAAACTAATAAAATAGAAGCAAAAATGGCTACGCAAGGATTTCCTAAAAAGTGTTATGATACATTTTCTAGTTTTTCTAATAAATATGGTGGAATTATTATTTTCGGTTTAAACGAAGAAAAAGATTTTCAAGCAGAAGGCGTTTATGATATAAATGACCTTCAAAAGCAAATAACTTCATTGTGTAGTGATTCAATGGAACCTGCAATTCGAACTGATATATTGCCTTTTGAATTAGAAAATAAATATTTATTAGCGGTTAAAATAGAAGAATTACCTCAAAACAAAAAACCATGTTACTATAAACCAAAAGGTTTAAAATCTGGTTCATATACTAGAGAAGGGGATCGTGATGAATTGATGACCGATTATGAGATTTATGCTTTACAAAGTTATAATGATCATATCTTTGAAGATATTAGACCAACAAAAAAGTCTAACATAGAAGATTTAAACAATGAAGCATTACATGCCTATATAGAAAAAATAGAAAGAAATAAGCCTAATTTTTCTAAAAATTCTTTTTTAAAAAACTTAAAATTATGTAATATAATTGATAGTATAGATAATATGTATCCAACACTTGCCGGAACACTTATATTTGGTGAATATCCTCAGAGTTTTTATCCTCAATTATTTATTGCTTGTGCAGTTATTCCAGGAACTGAACTTGGAGATGTAGGTAGTTTAGGAGAAAGATTTATTGATAACAAAAGGATAGAAGGGACAATAGAAGAAATGTTAGACGGTACTATTAATTTTTTAAGAAGAAATATGAAAACAAGTATTATTATTGATGAAAATGGGAATAGAATTAATAGAACAGAATATCCCATTGAAGCCCTAAGAGAGGCTATTACTAATGCTTTAATTCATAGAGATTATAGTGTTCAAACAGAAAACGCCTATATTTCAGTATATATGTATGCTGATAGAATTGAGATTTTAAATCCTGGTGCATTATATGGAATAAATAAATTAGATAAATTAGGAACTGCTACTGTCATGGAAACACGAAATCCTACAATAGTTAAGATTTTGGAAGAAAAAAGTTCTATAATCGAAAATAGACATTCCGGTATTCCAACGATGAAAAGAGAAATGAAAAATTATGGTTTATTAGAACCAGAATTTTATGAGGAAAAGGGAAGTTTTAAAGTAATATTTAGGAATAAATTGGTAAGTGGACAACAAAGTGGACAACAAAGTGGACAACAAAAAATAATAATAAAAGACAGCAAAAACGAAGTGTTAAAATTTTGCATTGAACCCAAAACATCATTAGAAATAAGAAATATGTTAAAAATAAAATCAAGACAATATGTTTCTACTAATATAATAAAACCTTTAATTGATGCTGGAAAGTTAGATTATACAAATAAAAATAGTATAAATTCTAAAAATCAAAAATATATTACTATAAATAAGTAATATTGTCATAATATTAACTATATTTTTTAACTTAGTAGTATTCTATCTATGATTTAATATTAGAAAGAGTAGTTTGCTAGTAAGATAAACTATTAAATTAATTTTAATGATGTTCTAAATTGTAATAATTTAACATTCTTGTAAAAAATTACTCTGTTTCGTAATAAAGAGTATTAATTAGAATTAGATTGGTTATTAAAAAAATAATAGATGTGTTAAATGAAAATAATATAGAAGATAATTATAGAATAATAAAATATTGAAAGGAGATAAATTTTGGATATAAATAAAATTAAAAACGAATTAATAAAACAAAAAGAATCTAAATTTAAGGGCAATATATATCATTATTCACAAGTTAACTTTGCTTATAATTCAAATAAAATTGAAGGTAACAGATTAACTAGTGAACAAACTGAAGCAATATTTGATACATTATCTTTTATTCCTAAAAGTGATGATTTAATAAAGTTAGATGATTTAATCGAAACTAAAAATCATTTTAAACTATTTGATTATATGTTAGATAATGTTGATAATTTATTAACTAAAGATATGATAATAGAAATGAATAAGATATTAAAGAGAAATACTAGTGATGAAGAAAACCCTAGATATAATGTTGGTGGATTTAAAGTAGTTCCTAATATAATAGGATTAGTTAATGTTATTAATACTACTGCTCCAGAAGATGTCGAAAAAGAAATAGAAGAATTGTTAAATGAATATCATTCTAAAACTAATATTACTTTAGAAGATATAGTTGATTTTCATTTTAGATTTGAAAAAATACATCCGTTTGGTGACGGAAATGGTCG
>HF996828.1:0-1214 GCA_000432575.1 Clostridium sp. CAG:762 | reverse complement strand
CGTGTAGGTAGAATAATAATGTTTAAGGAATGCTTAAGAAATAACATTATACCATTTATTGTATTAGATGATGATAAACCTTATTATATGAGAGGATTAAAAGAATATAGAAATGACAAAATGTTCTTAATCGATACTATTAGGCATGAACAAGATTTATATGAAAAAATATGTGAAGAGTTATTAGATTATGAAATATAAAATAAAGCTTTTGGTTATTAAAAAAATAATTATAAGAAAAAAGATAAAAAAAACTTTACATTTTATCTTTTTTTTCTTATAATTATTATGTAAGGTAGCAGGGAGTGCTTAACATAAAAAGAAAGGTGTTTTATATGAAAAAAATTAAAGAAATACTGGATAATGATAAAACAGGTAAAAAAGTATTAGTATTACAAATAATAGGAGTTTTTGTTTTAACTTTAGGATTTACTTTAGCATTAAATTATATATCTAAAAGCATTAATGCATCATTAGCGACAGCAAATATTAATGTTATATATGTAGGAGATAGTAATATTACTAAAGATTTATTTTTACCTATAACCGCTAGTGAAACTTCTACTAAAGCAGCTATAGCAAATTTCACAGTAAAAGGAGCGGAAAGTAATCCTACAGATAAAGATATAATCTATGATATTACCTTAACTAATATCGATATAACAGATGGATTATTAGATGAAAACTTTAAGTTTGAATTATATAAAAATAATACTAAAATAAGTGAAGGTAATTTTAGTAATTTACAAGTTGAAAATAGTAATGGAACATTAAAATATTATCAAAGAGCAATATTAAATGAAAATGTAATGAATTTACCTAGATATAATGAAACCGCTGATAGTTTTCAAATTAGAATATATATCCTTGATAATGGTAAAGATCAATCTAATTTAATGGGACAATCATTTAAAGCAAATGTAGAAATAGCAACTTATACTACTAAAGGTGGATCTACTAATAGAAATAGATATACTAATTTAATAACAATAAAAAATGATTTCATAATAAATAGTAATATTGGTAACTTTAGAAGAGGTATATATAATGTATCTACTTCTTGTAATAATGCCGAATCTTCATTTAATAAAACTAATTGGGAATTTAGAATAAAGAATTTAACAGGTTATTCTACTTGTAATGCAACATTTACAGAAGATACTAATACTTACCCTAAACTATATGATAAAATAATATCATTATGGAATAATACA
>HF996827.1:7110-7386 GCA_000432575.1 Clostridium sp. CAG:762 | reverse complement strand
CATGGTATCACTATTCAAGGCATAATTAAAAATGCCGAAGGAGCTCCAGTAATTAATATTTTAGATGGAGCAGTTATTAATTCTGAACAAACTGGTTTATATGCAGCGGGAAATGGAACATGGAATATTGGCAATGCAAATATTACAGGTAAAGAATCAGCTATTGGTATTAAATCAGGTAAAGTAATTATTAATGGAGGTACATTTACTTGTACTGGTGAATCACAAATGCCAACAGAAGGATATTCAAATGGTATTAATGCTTCTGGAGCAGCA
>HF996827.1:0-7081 GCA_000432575.1 Clostridium sp. CAG:762 | reverse complement strand
GGAGCAGCATTACAATTAGAATCTAATAAGGATTATTATGGTAACATTGAATTAATCATTAAAGACGGAACATTTACAAGTAAAAATGCTGTTAGTATATATGAATATTTAGCTAAAAATATTAAAAAAACCAATGTTAATAAAATTGAAATTCTAGGTGGTAAATTTGTTTCTGCAAGAGGAAATAATAACTTCTTATTATCTGAAGAACTAGATTATAAAGGTGCTATAGCAGTATCTGGAGGTACTTTTAGTGCTAATCCTGTTTCTTATTTAAAACCAGCACATAAAGTAACATTTAGTGAAGAAAAATATGTTGTAAGTCCAATAAATGTTGTAGAAGGAACATTTATTATTAGTGGAACAATTACTAATGGTAATAATGCTAAGGTTCAATTAATTCAAGGTGGTAATGTTTTAAAGGTTGTTACTGCTGATGACGAAGGTAAATATGAATTTACTAAAGTAGAAAAAGGAAAATACAATATTGTATTTATAAATGGTAATAATTCAACTACTAAATTAGTAGAAGTATTAGATAAAAATTTAAAAGTTGATGCTGAAATTAAAACTGGAAGTGTTACTGTTCTAGTTGGAAAGGATACTCCAAATGTATTAGTAGATGGATTAGATAAAATAGATGGACAAATAGAAGTAATTGTTCAAAAAGAAGAGAAATTGGAGAATAATGAAACTCAAAATAAGATACTTGCTGAAACAAAAAATAAAGAGATATTATTCTTAAATATAGGAATAAAAAATAATGGACAAACACTATCTAATACTGATAATGTATTACATTTCATTATTTCATTTGATGCTTTAAATAAAGAAAAAATAGAATTATATCGTTATCATGGTCAAGAAGTAAATAAATTTACTAAATTAGATAAGATGCCTACTGAATTAAAGGATCAAACATTCTATATAGATGAAGCTAATAAAGAATTACATATTTTTACTGATAAATTCTCTACTTATGGAATAACTTATAATAATGTAGAAGTAATAAATAATCCAGTCGTAGAAAATCCAAAAACATTTGATGCGACATTTGGTTATATATTATTAACACTTATCAGTGTACTTGCAATTGCATCAATTACGATTTATAGAAAAAAAGTATCTGTTAGATAATTAAAGGAAGAAAACTTCCTTTTTTTTCTTTAATCTGCTATAATATTACTCACAAGGAAGTGATTTTAGTGAAAGTAGCAATATGCAGTTTAGGTTGCAAAGTTAATATTTATGAAAGCGAATACGTTATATCAAAATTAAAAGAAAATGGTTACGAAATAGTACCATTTAATTCTCTCGCAGACATTTATATCATAAACACCTGCACAGTTACAAATACGGCGGATAATAAAAGTGAAAAAATGATTAGACAAGCAAGAAAAAATAAAGATGCCATTGTAGTAGTTATGGGGTGTCATTCTCAAATAAAAGGAAATAGCATTGACGCTGATATCATAATTGGTAACAAAGATAAAAGTAAAATAGTAGAATTATTAGAAGAATATATAAAAAATAAAAAAGAAATAAAAAAAATATACGATTTAACCAACGAATCATTCGAGGATATGGAGATTAATGATTTTAATTCTCATACAAGAGCATTTGTTAAAATACAAGATGGATGTGATGCCTTCTGTGCATATTGCATTATTCCCTACAGTCGTGGAAACATAAGAAGTAAGAATGAAAATTTAGTTATTGAAGAAGTAACAAACCTAGTTAACCGTGGTTATAAAGAAATAGTCTTAACAGGTATTCATACAGGTAAATATGGTCGTGATATTAATACTAATTTAGAAAACCTTCTCAAAAAATTAATAAAAATACCTAATTTATATCGCTTAAGAATATCTTCAATTGAAATAAATGAGATTACTAATGGAATAATTGAAATAATGAAAAATAGTAATATTATTGCCCATCATTTACATATTCCACTTCAAAGTGGAAGTGATAAAATACTCAAACTAATGGAAAGAAAATATGATACCAAGTATTTTCTTGATAGAATAAACTATATTAGAAAAAACATTTTAGACATTTCTATTACTACCGATTTAATTGTAGGTTTTCCTTATGAAGATGACAATCTATTTAATGAAACAATTAACTTCTTAAACAAAATTAAATTCAGTAAAATACATGTATTTCCTTATTCCAAAAGAGAAGGAACAAAAGCCTGTACCATGGACAACCAAGTATCTCAAGAAATTAAAAAAATACGTACTAGAAAAGTAATTGAGTTATCCAATGATAATGAATTAGAATTTTATAAAAGCATGTTAAACAAAGAAGAAGAAATTATTACCGAAAGTTATAAAAATGGTTATACCAAGGGATTTACTAGTAATTATATACTTGTCCATATCAAAGGCAAATATGATACTAACAAGATTATAAAAGTTAAAATAGATAAAGTAGTAGATAAAAACACAGTCATTGCAAAATTAGTATAAAGCGAGTAATATTGTCATATAGAAGTAAGTATTACTTGCCTTTTTTCGTTTTTTTTGCTAAAATTAGTTTCAGGATGTGATAATATGGCACTTGGTTTTAATCGCAACAGAGACACACTTGATATATTCAATGATCGCTGGAAAGCTAATCATAATACTAAACAAGTAAGTGATTATAAAGAAGCAATGAACAGAATTAATAACAAAATGTTTGGTAGTTACACTAATTTTAATAACAAAAAAGAAACAAAAGAAGATAAAGTAAATAACTTAAATAGACAAATACAAGGTAATAAAGAAATAAATAGAAACAACAAAATAAACTCCATAATAAATAATTTTAGGAAGTAAGATATGGTTGATTTATATAAATATGAAAAAGAACTATATAGTCGTAACATCTCTCTCATTGGAGGTGTTGACGAAGTAGGAAGAGGCCCTCTAGTAGGCCCAGTCGTAGCCTCTTGCGTTGTATTACCCAAAGATTTTGTTTTAGAAGGATTAACTGATTCAAAAAAATTAAGTGAGAAAAAAAGAGAAATATATTATGATTACATTATGAACCATGCTGTTGCAATAGGAATTGGAATAATAGACAAAGACATAATTGATAAAATAAATATCTATGAAGCCACCAAACTAGCAATGAAAGAAGCAATAGAAAATGTAAGAAAACAAATAAAATTAGAACATGTTCTAGTGGATGCCATGCCCCTAGAATTAGATATACCAGTAACATCAATCATCAAAGGCGATGCCTTAAGTATTAGTATCGCTGCCGCTTCAGTCATTGCCAAAGTAACTAGAGATAGAATGCTATATGAATTAGACAAAAAATATCCAATGTATGACTTTAAAAACAACAAAGGTTATCCCACAAAAAAACACATCAAAGCCATCGAAGAATATGGCATCATCAATGAACACCGAAGAAGCTACGGACCAGTTAAAGATTATATTACCAAACATAACAAAAACAACCAAGGCTTCACACTGATTGAATTACTAATTGTTATCTCAATATTAGGCATGCTTGCCATTTTGCTCGTACCCAACGTAAGTAGTTTAATTGATAAAAGCAAGGAAGAAAACCTTAATAAAATAAAAAATAGCATTGTACTATCAAGTAAAAACTATGCTACTGATAACATGACCACTTTATTTAAAACCTGCCATGACAAAGCAACAATTACCATAAACGATTTGATAAATGAAGACTACTTAAAAGGCTCCTTAAAAAATCCTAAAACAAAAGAAGATATCAGTTTAGATAAAGAAATTGAATTAGAGTATAACTGTGAAACAAAAAAAATAAATGTAAATATAGTATTAGAATAGGGTGAAAACATGAAATCAAATTATGATGAAAGTTCAATTAAAATATTAGAAGGCCTTGAGGCCGTTAGAAAAAGACCTGGTATGTACATTGGTTCCACCGACAAAAGAGGCTTACACCACCTAGTCTGGGAAATCGTTGACAATGCTGTAGACGAAGCACTAAATGGATATGGTAACAGCATAAAAATAATCATGCACAAAGATGGTTCTGTCAGTGTTACCGATAAAGGTAGAGGAATCCCTGTAGGAATGCATGCTTCAGGAAAAAGTACACCCGAAGTAATATATACAGTACTCCATGCCGGTGGTAAATTTAGTGATGGCGGATACAAAGTAAGCGGAGGTTTGCATGGCGTTGGAGCATCAGTTGTTAATGCATTAAGTAGTAAAATGGAAGTAATAACTAAAAAAGATGGGGGAGAATACTATATTGCCTTTGAAAACGGAGGTAAAGTAAGCAAACCACTAAGAAAAATAGGAGAAGCCAGAGGCACAGGAACAACCGTAAGATTTTGGCCTGATCCCACAATATTCCAAACTACTAGTTTCAGTTTCTCAACAATATGTGAAAGAATGCAAGAATGTGCTTTCTTAATAAATGGCCTCATTATTGAAATAATAGATGAAATTAACGATAGAGAAGAAAAATATGTCTATGAAAATGGATTATCAGCATTTTGTGATTACCTAAACGAAGGGAAAGATGCTTTACATAAAGTACTATGCTTTTCTAGCACCAAAGACAAAGTCAAAGTTGATGTAGCCTTACAATATACCGATAGTTATGCTGAAAATATCATCAGTTTCGTCAATAACGTAAAAACCACTGACGGAGGCACCCATGAAGTAGGATTCAAATCTGCGATTACCAAAGTAATAAACGACTATGCCAAAGAAAATAACTTCCTAAAAAACAAAGATAAAACATTTGAAGGCAGTGATGTAAGAGAAGGCCTAACAGCCATTATAAGCGTCCAAATACCAGAAGACTTATTACAGTTTGAAGGACAAACAAAAGCCAAACTAGGAACCCCGATAGCAAGGAGCATAGTAGAATCCATTACAGTAGAAAAACTAAAATATTTCCTAGAAGAAAACAAAAGCATCGCCACCAAAATAATATCTAAAGCATTAAAAGGCAAAGAAGCAAGAGAAGCGGCCAGAAAAGCAAGAGAAGAAACAAGAAAAGGTAAAGACAATAAAAAAATAGAAAAAATATTAAGTGGTAAACTAACCCCAGCTCAAGGCAAAGACAAAAGCAAAAACGAATTATTTATAGTCGAAGGTGATTCAGCGGGAGGCTCAGCCAAACAAGGAAGAGATCGTAAATATCAAGCAGTATTACCATTAAGAGGAAAAGTAATTAACACCGAGAAAGCTAAACTAGAAGACATCTTGAAAAACGAAGAAATTAATACCCTAATTCATACTATTGGAGCTGGAATTGGCAATGAATTTAATGTAAAAGATAGTAACTACGATAAAGTAATTATTATGACCGATGCTGATGAGGATGGAGCCCATATTCAATGCTTATTACTCACATTCTTCTATAGATATATGAAACCACTTATTGAAAATGGACATCTATATATAGCAATGCCCCCATTATACAAAGTAGAAGAAAACAAGAAAAAAGTTACCTATGTATATCCTGGAGAAGACCTAAGAAAAGTTGTTTCCAACATGAAAAATTATACTATTCAAAGATATAAAGGACTAGGTGAAATGAACTTTACCCAACTATGGGAAACAACAATGGATCCTGATAACAGAATGCTTGTTAAAGTAGGCATTACTGATGCCGCCTTAGCGGAAAAAAGAGTAAGTGTCTTAATGGGCGATGCAGTAGAACCAAGAAAGCTTTGGATAGAAGAAAATGTTGAGTTCTCACTAGAAGATAGTTATAAAATAAAATAATTTATAAGGAGTTTTATATGACAATACAAGAATTTATTAATAAAAAGAATAGATATAAGGTTGATTATAATTATCAAAGACCCGTTGATGTTTGGTCTAATCAAGATAATCAATGTTTTATAGATACTATTTTAAGAGAAGAACCTATTCCAATGTTTTTCTTTAATGCGAAGACTGATGAAAATGGCGATACTGTATTTTATATAGTAGACGGGCAACAAAGATTAAATTGTATTAGGAAATTTTATGATAATAAGATTAAGTTAAGTAGTAAGTTTTCAGGTGAGAAATTAGATGGTTGTACTTTTAATGGAGATAAATGTATTCCTGAGGAATTACAAGATAAATTTTTAGGGTATGATCTTAAGGTTCATATTGTACCAGATTATGATGATGAAAGGGTTAGAATGATTTTTTCTAGGTTACAAAGAGGTAAACCTTTAAATTTAGGTGAAAGATTAAATGCTTTACCAGGAGATATTGTTCTTACAATGAGAAAACTATCTAAGCATAAGTTTGTTGACGAAGTTATTTCCATTAATAAAAATAGATATAATACTTATCCAATCGTTGCTAAAATGATGTATTTTGAGCAATTTGGAACTAAAGAATCTTCTACTGAGTATTTACATAAATATTTTGATGATTATAAGAATGAGGCTATTAATGGTAAAATATATAACACTGTTAATGATAATTTAAATTATTTATTAAAATGTTTCCCTAGTGGTGGTAAATACTTTTGCTTAGAAAAAGATGCTAGGATTATGTCAATATATACTATGGTGAGTTATCTTAGAAAATATTATGCAATGACTCAACAGGAAGATAATATTAGGAAGTTTTGTATTAATTTCTTTAATAATGTTTATAATGAAGATTTTAGGCGTTCTAATTATATTTATAATAAATATTATGATATTAGTCGTGGTGGATGGAGTGAAAATTTAATTACTTTAAGACAAAAGTTATTGGTAGATGAATTTTTAAAAAAATATAAGGTTTTAGATTTAGATGTGGCTAGACAAATTACTGAGGCTGATAAATCTATATTGTTTGAGAAGCATCCTTATTGTGAAAGATGTAAGAAGAAGTTTGAGTTTTATAATGAACCTGAATATCATCATATAAAAAGATATGCTGATGGTGGTAAGAGAGAAGATAATATAGAGATATTATGTAAGGAATGTCATGATATAATTCATAGTCAAGATATTAAGAATATTAAGGCTTTAGAGGAAGAAATTAATAATTGTGAAATAGAAGAATAAAAAAATATACATTTTACTTGCATAAATTATAAAAGCATGATAATATTAATACATAAGAATAGCAGAAGGAAGAAGGTG
>HF996826.1 GCA_000432575.1 Clostridium sp. CAG:762 | reverse complement strand
TATTTAATTTATTATAAGTATATCTTTTAGTTTTGCAACTAAGAGTATTTACAACAAGAATTAGGATTATTCTGATCTGCAAAAAAGGCTTGTAAATTTTATTACACTATTATATAATACAATTGTAATGTAATCGATGTTTCTATTTAAAATATGTGCAGTAGTATAAATTTAATTGAAAGTTAAAAAAAATATATCTGGTTGTGTAGATAAAACGAATTTAACAATATTTAAAAAAATAAAAATTATCATTTGAAATAAATACCAAAATTAATATTTAATTATGCACGTTATATATGCTTGTGTGAAAAAATGTTATAATATAATTAATAAAACTGTTTTAGATAGGAGGTGAGTTTGTGAAAAAAAGTAAAACAATTATTATTGGTAGTATTATATTAATAATATGTCTTTTCGCATTGATAATATATAATAATTTCTCTAGAAAAATTGATATCAAAAGTGCAAATAAAGGATGGAATATTTATGATAAGAGCATTTCAAATATAAAAGATAATATAAGTGCTATTGCTAAACCAAATCAAAATTTTGAATGGGGAACTTTGAAAGACATTGATATTGATGATATAGAATATAAGAATACTTTAAATTCCTTACTTGCGGATGTTAGAATGTGTTATTTAGAGTATACTGATGATGGTACATTATATACTAATTCAAATCCTATAAGAAAATATAGAGACAAAAAAAACATATCTAAACGTGAATTGAAAGAATTAACTGATGCAATGATATATGAACAAAGAAATGGGTGCTTAAAATATTTTGAAAAGTACAATGTTTTATTAATTAGCAATGATAAAATATTAAGGAATAAAATTTATAACATCACAAATTCGATTGTTGATTTTAAATTATATGTTATGCATTTAGAAAAGAATGAAACTTATGATGAATTATTAACAAAAAAAATACTAGAAGTTCATCTTTTAGAAGATATAAGTAAATTTCTAATTGATGAATATGATAGATTAAAATAGCTAAAAATAAATAAACACAAAATGTGTAAAAACTACGATTGCTTATGAATATAAAAATCATAACACAAGTACAATGTCTTTAAACAATCTAATAATAGAATTAGAAATTAATACATTTATAAATAATAATATATTGAGTGTAAGAAGTAAAACTTCACCAGAGGCAACTAAATAAAAATACGAAAATGCTAATGATGAAAATATCTACATAACTATGGATGTTAATCCAAGTATAGTAGATACTTCATACAAAAAATTACAACGAGTATTTTGCAAAATAGTAACTATTATAGATTAAAAAATGACTTGATATGGATTGAATTTTGAACTTCCAATTAACACAATGCAATATTACAAGGGATGGATTAGGACAATCAACAAAATGTCCTTATATCAATCCTCCTTGATTTAGAAATATAGTTACAAGAACAAACGAAGTTGTTGCTTAAAGTTCTTATATGTATTTTGATGTAGTAAAAATAGGCCGTGGTACTTACTACTGTCCACATTGCCAA
>HF996825.1 GCA_000432575.1 Clostridium sp. CAG:762 | reverse complement strand
TAAACACCTTCTTCTTTTGCTATTCTTATGTATTAATTTTACTATTTCTAAATATATTTGTCAATAATTATTTTATTTTAAGTAACTAATTAGTATTGGTGATAAAATAAGTAAAAGTATCAAAGGCACAAAGAATAATACCGAAATAACACTTATTTTAATTGGTACCTTTGAAATACTTGCCTTAACTTCTAATTTCCTTTTCTCTCTTAAATAATCAATCTGATTATACATTGTATCTACTACACTATTACCAAAAACATCAGCCTGTGTTAAAGTTAAAATAGTATTATTTATTGTCTCTGAAGGAATATTTTGTTGAATACTAACCAAAGCTTCAGTTAAACTTTTGCCATATTTTACTTCTCTTAAAGCCTCCTTAAATTGATTAGAAAGTTCATTATCAACAGTATTTACCGTAACAATAAAAGCTTCATTTAAATTTTTACCTGTTTCTAAAGATAAAGTTAACACTTCAAAAAAATGCATTGCTTCTTTTTCTAACTTACTAGTCCTTTTTTTTATTGGTTTAGATATTAATAAATAACTACATAAATAATAATATATTATAGTAATAATTGGCCCTAAAACATAACCTAAATTAAATATATATATTGTAATAAAGAATAATATTATTGAAGTAAATAATCTTAGATTTAAAAATGTTATTGCATCCATCTTACTAGATACCCCTAGTAATTTAATTCTCTTTTCCATCTTCTTTATCGTTTTAGTATTATATATTTTCCTAGATAATTCATTCTTCATAAATTACACCTTAACCTTCATAACCCTTTGCAAAAACCAAATATATGATATAAATATTAAAATAATTAATAATATTACAATATGTCCTAAAGAAGAATCAAATAAAGGATTAAAATATGTCGGACTCAAAATAAAGATTAAAAAAGTAAATATAAATGGAATACATAAAAGTATTTTAACTACTACATTAGAACTAGCAGTTAGATTCTTTAATTCCTCATTTAGTTTTTGATTATCAAACAAAGTTCTTTCTATTGAAGAAAATACCTTAATAATATTACCACCCGTTTTATTTAAAATAATTAATGATGATGCTAAATACTGAATTGCCTCATTATCTACCCTTTTAGATAACCTATCAAAAACAACATCAATAGATAATCCATATTGCATTTCATCATACATTCTCTTAAATTCATAATTAAGTGGAGCCGCTAACTCCTGTGAAGCAATATATATTGCTTGCATAGTAGACTTTCCTGCTTTAAAAGCATTATTCATAACTATAACCGCTTTTAATACCTGCTTCTCAATTACCTTCTTCATATATTTTTGCCTATAATATAAATAAACATCAAGCAAATAATAACCAATCATTAAATTAATTATTAATTCTAAAATAGTAACAACTCTAGTTTGTAAAGTAATAGAAAATATAGTAATAATTATATATATAACACTAATGATAATTTTATTTGAAATAAAATCTATAACTTCAAAATTAGGTAAATAACCTAAATACTTTTCATATTTCAAAGATTTTTTTGTAATAAACTTACTCTTCTTTAATACCTTACTTAATTTTATTACTCCCTTATAATATTTATCATAAACAATATCAGCAAATGATTTATCTTTATATTCTAAAGGAGAAATACTATATCTTGCTATTCTTCTTTCACATTTTATAGCTTTACTCTGCCTAAGTAAAAGAATAATAATACAAAATAGTACTATCATAATTATTACTTGGATAATTGTTAATTCAATATTACTACTCATATTATTACTCCTTTTCCCATTTATTTAAACAGTGTATCTAAGGTAGTTATCCCTTTTCTTCTAATTTTATTTAATACCTTTGGAATATATTTATACATAATAAATTCCCCAATAACACTCTCATCCTCGGCAATACCTTTTTCTTTAAAAGCAAATATTTCCTTTAAAGTAATTTTACCTTCTTTAATACCTTGCACTTCACAAATACTAGTTATTTTTCTTTTACCATCTGCTAATCTTTCAATATTAACAACCAAATCAATAGCATTTTCAATATAACCACGTACCGCACTTACTGGAATATCCATATCATTCATCAAAATCATAGTTTCTAACCTATTTAAAGCATCCTCTGGACTATTCGCATGTAATGTTGTTAAAGAACCCTCATGACCTGTATTCATAGCCTGCATCATATCAAATGCTTCCTTACCACGAACCTCACCTACAATTATTCTATCAGGACGCATTCTTAAAGAGTTCCTAACTAAATCTCTTATCGTAATTTCCCCTGCTCCTTCATAATTAATTAATCTTGTTTCTAAAGAAATTACATGATCTTGATGAAGCCTTAGTTCAGCAGCATCTTCTATCGTAATTATTCTTTCATGATTTTCAATAAAACTAGATAAAATATTCAAAAGAGATGTTTTTCCTGTACCAGTACCACCACATATTAAAATATTTAATTTAGCTTTAACTGACGCCTCTAAAAACATTGCCATATGCGTTGTAAGAGTCCCTTTTCTAAGCAAATCATCAATACTATCCAAATTCTTACTAAACTTTCTAATAGTAAGAACTGGCCCCTTCAAAGATAAAGGTGGAATAATAGCATTTAACCTTGAACCATCCTTTAATCTAGCATCAACCATAGGATTAGCCGTATCAATTGTCCTACCTAAAGGTTGTACTATTCTTTGAATAGTTCTTATTATATGATCATCATTTATAAAAGATATAGTATCATCCTTAATAATCTTACCATCTATTTCAACATATATTTCATCTGGTCCATTAACCATAATCTCAGTAATAGAATCATCTTCTAATAATTCTGTTATAGGACCATATCCATTTATTTCATTTTGAATTAAATTAAAAATATGGTTTCTTTCGGTAACATTTAAATCATAACCCTCTAAAGTAGTATCAATTTCATTATTAATATATGTCTCTAAATTAGTACCTTCTTCTATCTTATTATCTATTAAATTTTGAATTATCTTATTTCTTAACTTATCAAGTAAATTCTTATCAGGAAATATATCATAATCCTTTAAATCTTCAACCTTACTATATTTAGGAGTTATCTCAAACTCTTCAAGTAAACTTCTTTTATTCATAAGACACCTCCTTATCATGATTATCACTTATAAGAGAAGTGGCTATCATTTTTAACTTAGCAATATCACTAGCATGAAACCTATTAATATTCTTATTTAAAGTTAGTATTTCTCCATTCATAATATACTTATCAATATTTCTTATATAAAAATTTTTAGAAATAGTATAATCAATATTTGTCTTAATAATATTCTTTATCTCAAAAATAGTTAAATAATCTTTCCCTGTATCTCTCGAATTATTTAAAACCGTTAAATAATTATCCTTATTAGTATCTTTAAAAATACTAATTAAACTCTTCATATTCTTTAAATCAACTAAATCATTAGTAATAATATATAAACTCATATAAGAATTATCTAAAATAGTTAAATTCACTTCATCTAAAGTATGGGATGTATCTACTAAAATAACATCATAACTACTCTTTGCTATATCAAATAAAATACTTAAATAGTTACTTGCTATCTTTGTAGCCTGCCTAGGATCTTTTGGGGCAGATAAAACATCAATATTTTTATTATATTTTGTTACATAATCTTCTAATTTAGTAAAACGATTATTATTAATACTATCTATTAACATAAAAATATCTTTTTCATTCTTAATATCTAAACATACTGAAATTCCTCCACTAAAAAGGTCAAGGTCAATAATTAATACTTTCTTATCCATTAAGTGATAGATACCCGCTAAATTAAGACACATCGTTGTTTTACCTACTCCACCTTTTACCGAGGCAATAGAAATAACTTTACCGCTTTTTAAAGTCATAATTCCACCTACTTTATTCTTTTTATTTTATCCCCATCTATTTCATATATAGAAGTAATTTCATACTTAAATTTACTTGATATCTTAGTAAACGTACTACTAATCTCTTTTGTTAATGTTATTTTAATTTTATTACTTGTATCAATTTTTTCAACATTAATATTTTGAATAGAACTATCATTTTTAGTAATAATATCCGCAACATTTGCTATTGCAGTTGTACTACTCCCATTTTCTTTTAAATAATCAATTGCTAATTTATTAATAGAATCTAATTTTTCCTTAGTACTATTTACTCTACCATAGTCAACTACTAATAAAATTATAATTAAAAGCATTGGAAGTAAACAAACAAACATTACTAAAGATTGTCCTTTATTATTTAATTTATTCATCATATATATACCTTTCTGTCGTTATTTCATAAGGATTTGATAAGATTCTACCTAATCCAGGAGTAATTAGTTTTACTTGAGACCTAACAGTTAGTTTTAAATAGTTATCTTCTTTTGAATCATTGATAACATAAGTTTTATATTTATCCTTAATAGTACTTAAATCATGATTATCATAATAGGAATCAATAATTTCTGTAGACGTACTCTCTAATTTCATTTTAGCAACATATATTGTTCCAAAGTCAATAACTAAAAAAAGTATCATTAGAAAAACAGGCAATATTAAAACAAACTCAATTAATGCTTGACCCTTTCTATTCATAACTCACCTCAAAAACCAAATGTTTTATCTTTATCTCCTTCGCAATAACCTTCTCCAATATTAGTTCCTTCTATATATTCTTTCCCTGATATATTACAGCCCATTTTTGTAACTGAATCTTTTAAATAGCCTCCAAATATTTTTACAAGCCCCACGATAACTACAGCCACAAGGGAAATAATCAAAACATACTCTACTAAAGTTTGACCTTTATTATTTAGATTAAATCTCATACAAAAAACCTCCATATCTTATAAATTAATTATATAGTTAAAATGTTTCTTTGTCAATGAGTTTGGCTTCTTTGTTATTTTTTTTTATAAAAAGAACTTAATTATTTCATAAGTTCTTTATAATTATTTCATCTCTTTATTTTTTTATTCAGTAACGGAAAGCACAACAC
>HF996824.1 GCA_000432575.1 Clostridium sp. CAG:762 | reverse complement strand
TCCAAATCCCTAATAGAAAATATGTATTCTAATAACGAGGTTGTTGTAAATAAATGAAAATATGTGTAACTACTATCTTCTTCTTTTAATTTTTCCATATATTTAACAAGATTAGTAACATCAAACTTTTTATTAAGGTATACTTCAGCATAAGCCCTTTTAGGTTTAAGATAATATATTAAATTAAATTAAATTAAATTAAATTAAATATTCCATTATCTTGTTTAATTAATTCTGCATCTCTTCTATTTTTGCTCGTTATATTCACCGCTTACTCCAATTAATTTTATTACTTTATTTCTTAATAATTCATTTTCTTTAGCTAAATCATCATCTTTTATTTTATATGCCTTGCCATATCTAATCACTAGGTTATTTCCAAATATTTTATACTCACCTGTAATAGAAAATGGTACGATCAAAGCATTACTCTTTTTAGCAAGAGAAACCGCTCCAAATTTAAAGGGAAGTATTTCTCCTTTATTTTTTCTAGTTGTACCTTCAGGAAATATACCAATTATTTGTTTATTATTAAGTACCTTAAGTGCTTCATTAATAGCATTAGGATTTTTACGACTTCTATCTACTGGTATAGTACCCATAGAAGTAAAAAACCAATTGCCAATTCCTTTATTAAATAATTCTTTCTTACCAAGAAAATGTATTATTCTTTTGTTAGAACATATTAAAGTGGCACAGTCAAAATTACTAGTATGATTTCCCGCTAGAACGACGGGACCCCTATTGGGTATATTCTCTTTACCTATTACTTTAGGTCTATATAATAATTTAAAGATAGGATAACCTATACATTTAACCATTCGATACATTATATTCATAAAATCAACCTTATTCCTACAACTAATTATATAATATTATTTAATAATATTCAAGAATAATATTTTTTTTATGTGTTTTCTTAAGAACTAAAAGGCAATAGCAAAAGCAAAAAAAAGAAAAGAAACTAATTATTCTTTTCTAATCTAAATTTAACATCATAGTCATTTATTTTAATAGTTTCAGTGTCTAAAGTTTCTTTTATTAAGTTAACACATAAGGTTTCATCTTTAATATAAGGTATATAATTTTTAATATGTTTATCAAATTCTAAACTAGCATCATAGTATATGTTTATTCTATTTTCAACATCAAAGCCTAATGTTTTTCTTAAGTTTTGTACTTTGCTTACTACTTCTCTAGCAAGTCCTTCATTTAATAAATCTTCAGTTATTGTAGTATTTAAAATAATAAAATTATTATTTATTGATGCAACATTGAATCCTTCTTTAGCACTTATTCTAACATCAATTAAATCATTATTGATAAGGATATCTTCAAAATATTTGGATTCTCCATTTTGAATAGATATAATTTCTTTCTCACTTAAATTGGACAGATAATTAGAAAAGTCTTTAATTTTAGAACCAAATATACTACCAGCATTTTTGAAATTAGGTTTTACAGATAAGTTCATGTAATCAGTTATATTTTTAACAAATAATACATTTTTTACATTTAATTCTTCTTTTATTAGATTAACTACATCACTAAGGATATTTTCGTTTTTACCATCTAAGATAACTTCACTTAATGGTTGTCTTACTTTTATTTTAGTTTCTTCTCTTACGTTTCTTCCTAGTGATATTAAATTTCTAACTAATTCCATTTTATTTTCTAATTCGATATTAATTAGTTCTTCATTGCATTTAGGAAAATCACTTAGGTGGACTGATTCTTTATCTGTTAGATTTTGATATATTTCTTCACTTATGAATGGTACAATAGGTGCGACTAACTTTGTTATGCCTATTAATACTTCATATGTTACTTGATATACTCCTTTTTTGGAATTATCTAAAGCACTTTTCCAAAATCTTTGTCTATTTCTTCTAATATACCAATTAGATAAATCTTCACTAACAAAATCAGTTATATTTTTTACTACTTTGTTTAAATCATATTCTTCATAAGCATTTGTTACATCTTTAATTAGGTTGTTATATTTAGATAGTAACCATTTATCTATTTCTTCTAAATCATTATAATTTACTTTGAAGTTTCTTGGATCAATGTTGTCAATATTAGCATACATTTGGAAGAAGGTATAAGTGTTTTTTAGAGGATTAAAAAATTTAGAATATACTTCTTTTAGTCCTGCTTCGTCGAATTTTAATGGTGTCCATACCGGTGAGACATAAGGTAAATAGAATCTTACGGTATCGGCTCCATATTTTTTTATTGTGGAAAATGGTTCAATGGCATTACCTTTACTTTTATGCATTTTCTGACCATTTTTATCAAGTAATAATTCGTTTACTAAAACGTTTTTATATGGAGAACATCCTTTTACAAAGGTAGATATTACTAGTAATGAATAAAACCATCCTCTTGTTTGATCAATTCCTTCCGCGATGAAATCCGCTGGAAATTGATTGTTGAAGGTTTCGATGTTTTCAAATGGGTAATGATATTGGGCAAATGGCATTGCTCCTGAATCAAACCAACAATCAATTACATCGGTTACCCTATTCATAATCTTACCACATTTAGGACATTTGATATGGATATCATCAACATAAGGTCGATGTAAATCAATGGTTTCACTTACTTTTTCAATTGATTTTTCAATGAGTTCTTTTCTAGATCCTATCATGATATCATGACCACATTCACATCTCCATAAAGGAAGTGGTGTTCCCCAATATCTGTTTCTTGATATCGCCCAGTCATTTAAGTTGGTTAACCAATTACCAAATCTTTTTTCTCCAACGTAATCAGGATACCATTTTACTTTTTTATTTTCTTCTATTATTTTATCTTTTATTTTAGTTATTTCTAAATAGAATGATGGTTTAGAATAGTATAGTAATGGGCTATCACATCTCCAACAATGTGGATAATTATGTATCATTTTTATTTTTTTAAATAGTTTATCATTTTCTTTTAAGTATTTGATAACATCAATATCTACGTCAAATACGTTTCTTCCTTTCCATAAGCCTTCAATATATTTTCCTGTATCATCAACTGGATTTAAATATGGTAAATCATATTTTTTTCCTACGTTATAGTCATCTTGACCAAAGGCTGGGGCTAAATGTACGATACCAGTACCATCTTCCATGGTAACATAATTATCACAAGTTATATAGAATGCTTTTTTATCTACTTTTAGGCTTGGAATTAGTTGTTCATATTCTATATATTCTAAGTCTTTTCCTTTATATTCTTTTAATATTTCAAAGTCATCGCCAAGTACTTTAGAAGCAAGTTTTTTGGCCACGATAAATTTATATCCTTGACTTAATACTTCTATATATGTTTCATCAGGGTTAACACATAAGGCAACGTTGGCAATTAGGGTCCATGGAGTTGTCGTCCAAACTAAGAAATAAACATCATCATTCTTCTTCTTCATTGGTACAATTACTGTATCAACAGATATTTCTTTATACCCTTGGGCTACTTCATGTGATGCTAATCCTGTTCCACATCTAGGACAATATGGTAATATTTTATGTCCTTCATAAAATAGTCCTTCATCAAAAAATTTCTTTAAAATCCACCATTCGGTTTCAATATAATTATTATCATAAGTAACATAAGGATGCTCTAAATCAATAAATTGTCCCATCTTCTTAGTTAGATCACTAAATGCTTTTTCATTTTCCCATACTGCCTTGCGACATTCTTCGTTGAATTCTTTAATCCCGAATTTTTCAATATTTTTCTTATCGGTGAATCCTAATTTTTTTTCTACTTGTACTTCAACTGGTAATCCATGGGTATCCCATCCTATTTTTCTTATTACTTTAAATCCCTGCATTGTTTTGTATTTACAAAATGCATCCTTTAAAAATTTAGCAACCATATGATGTAAACCTGGCATGCCATTTGCCGTGGCAGGTCCATCATAAAAAACAAAATAGTCTTTACCTTTTTCAATTGATTTTTCTAAAATTTTATCTTCTATAAAAAAATTAGAATACTCACTTTCAATTTTTGATATTTCTCCTTTTTTTAATTCTTTAAACATATTGTTTCCTCCTTTTTTATAAATAAAAAAATCCTTATACATGTATAAGGACGAATTATCGCGGTACCACCTTAGTTCATAAAATTAATTTATGCTCTTAAAGTTATAACGCACTACCGTTTTAATCTAATTTAATCTAATAATTCAATTAAAAACATTAGAAGTGATTTTAATTAAAAATTATTTACCTAAATTGCACCAAGTATTAGGCTCTCTTATAATAAGATTTTTAATTACGTCTTCCGCTCTTGTTTTAAAAACAATTATTACTATAACATATTAATTTCTAAATTACAATACTTATATCTCAATTTTATCCAAATCTTCGGCTATTTCTATTTGAGATTCTAAGATAGACTTAACTCTGTTTTTGTAAACGGTGATATTTTTTCTTAAGCAATTAGCTTGATATTCTGTTTTTTCAGCATTGACTAAGGCTTCGTGAATTATTGAATTGGCATTTCGTTTAGCATCTTCAATAATCATTTGGCTTTCAGCTCTAGCAAGTTCTTTCATTCGATCTGAGGTTTCTTGAACCGCTAGAATGGCTTTGTTAAGTCTTTCTTCAGCATTGCCATTTTCTTTTAATTCTTTTTTTAGTTCTTCTATTTGCAGATTTAATTTGTTGTTTTCGGCTACAACTTTTTCTAATCTATTTATTACTATATCTAAAAATTCGTTTACTTCTTTTTGATTATAGCCTTTTTCTACAATACTAAATTTTTTCATTAGCACACCTCACAAAACTACCATTCGTCATCGTTCTTTTTACCCTTTATATCATCTTCGGTAATTTTACCTTCTACATCAATATTTTTAGGGGTACATAAAAAGATACCATTGCCAATTTTTTGCATATCACCACTTATTGCATACACTGTACCACTTAAAAAGTCAACGATTCTTTTAGCTTGGTCGCTTGTTACTCTTTTCATGTTAACTACTACAGTATTTCTCTTTTTTAAGTGATCGGCAATTTGTTGGCTCTCAGAGTAAGCTCGTGGTTCTAATAAAATCATTTTACCTCCATTAGAAGGTAAAGTTACATTTTCAACACTATAGTATTCATCATCACTATTATTATCAAGATTATCATCTTCTCCATTAATAATTTTTTTAATTTTACTAAATGCCATGTTAATCGCTCCTTTTTATAAGTCTCTTTATTCTATTTAATTTTATCATACTTTTTTTAAAATTACAATCAGTTTTTTGTAAATTGTACATTTTTTTTGATTTTTTTGTTAAAAAAACTAATAAGAGTATTTTCCTTATTAGTTTATATGTTTTAAATAATTTTTTATTTATTAGAATCTTCTAATTTTTTAAGAACTTCTTTTGTTACTACAATTGCTTTTTCTTTAATATCTTTAGCAACACCTTCTAATACAGGAGTTCCTTTTTCTTTTGCTAGTTTTAGCAATTCTTCACATTGTTTTTTTAAATCTTCACTTTTTTTCTTAGCAAGGTCTATTGCTTTTTCTTTGTCTAAATCACTAAGTTCTTTTTTTATTTCATCTACTTTTTTTTGAAATGTTTCTTTTACTTCGTCAGTGTCGACATTCTTTGCCTTAATCCATAATTCATCTAGTTTTAATTTTAATTCTTGTCTTGTTTCACTACCTTTTTTTGGAGCAAATAATAATGCTAATCCTGCTCCTAAAGAAGCTCCTGCTAGAAACTTCCCAAATCCTTTTTTACTCATAATCTTTCTCCTCCTTTTTTTTATTTTTTTTAAAGAACATCTTCTTTAAAACATAACTAACTCCCTCGACCATCTTATCACTTACAATTGCTAATTTATCAGTAGTATAATCAATAATATTAAATAAGCCATTTAATTTGTCTACTTTTACATTAATATCATCAACAACATTTTCTATTTTATTCATTGTAATAATTAACTTTATACCTAATATTATTAATACGATTAGTAAAGTAGAGCCAAGTATATATAACATCGTGGTAAAAAATGCTTCCAATGTCATATTATTCCTCCTTATCTTGATACATTGAATCAATTAGATTAAATAAATCATCAGTTAGTTCTAAATTATCTTTGCTCTTATCTTTTTCTTCTTTTACTTCTATTTTTTCTGCAACTACTTTATTATTGTTACAGTCTTCTATTGGTATTTCGTTTTCTACATTTGAAATGATATCGTCTTCCAATGTTTTATTTTCTACTTCTACTTCAATCTTAACTGGTTCTACATCTTTAACAGAGTCCTCTACTTCATATGATACACCAAAGTTCTCATAATTATCCTCATTTTTTTCTTTTTCTTCAACTTTTTCTTTTTCTATGGTGATATCATATAGTAAATCATCACTTTCTTGTTTTTGAAATTGTAGCGATGCTTTTTTTAACTCACAGTCATCACAAAGTAATCCATCTTTAATATCATCCGCTAGTGAACCAAAAGCTTTTTTATGTACTGATTCAAAATCAACTTTTCTATTTCCTCTTGGTATTTCATATGAATTTTCGTCTTTGGAACGTAACTCTTCTTTTTTGTAATTTTTATCTAAGATACCATATACTGGTGATATTACTGGTGAACGAGTAAACTTCTTTTCATTTGGTTTGCTTATTTTAGTAATTTTTTCATCTTTATATAACTTTCTTGTGTTTTCTAATTCTTTAGCACTCATGTTATAAAGAGGTTTGATTTCTTTTGCAGGAGTACTAGTTTGATTACTAGAAATTCCACTATTCTTAGCCACTCTAGAACTCAAAACATTTTTATTGGAACTAACTATTTCATCATCAAATGATACAGGGAAATTAAATTTTGTTTTGGTTTTAATTAATTCTCTATCACTTAATATGTCATCGTCTTTATCATTACTTGGTTTAATAACTTGTTTGGTTAATTCCAACTCATCTATTTGCTCCTGCATTACTTTTGGTAATTTTGGTGCTTCTTTCTTTGGTTCAATTTCAATATCTTTAGTAACTTCGACTATTTCTTCATCGGTAAATAAATTTTTAAACTTATCTAATAGGCTCACTTCGTCCACTCCTTTTTAATGTTTATTGCTTATTGCCTTGTCATCAGGCAACTCATTTTTTTCTTCGTATGTATTGTATTCTTCACTATATTCTAAGAAGTTACTTTCACTTGTTTTAGGTTTATCTAACACGTATTTGTGCTCATAACTAGAAAAATAATTCTTATTAATTAATGTTTTTATCGCGGTATCATTATACTTAATACTATCTAAGATAATTGATGCATAAGCGATATTTTGATTTAAATAATACTTACTACTATATAATTCTATTTTAGCATAATTATAGACAATTTCAAGTAGAAATTGATCATTTTCTTTTTTTATTTTTAAAAAACCACTCTTTTGCCCATTTTCTATGGGTTTGTAATAATATAAATTTTCTTCATCGTTTTGATAGTTATCATCATTTTGATAATAATAACTAACTATATCAGTATATAAATACATGTATGTGTTATTGACTTTAAATTTTTGATTAAAATCATTGTCTTTAATCAGTGTTACTCCTTTTGGAATGTAGTATTTATAACCAATGGATGTCGTATTTATAAGTTTACTGTTACTGTCAATAATGTTATTTGTAATATTTATGTAATCATTGCTAACTGAGGTTACTTTACTGCAACCTGTTAATAGTAACATTAGGGTTATTATTTTCCATTTTTTCATGGGACACCTCAAATATATCTTTATAGTTTTTTTCTTTTTTTATTTGAATAAGTGATTATTCACTATAAATATTTTACGAAGATTTTTTGGTTTTGTCAAGGTATACTTGCCAAATTTAAAATAATATAGTATAATTAAGAGCGATTAATTCTTTATTAAAAAAAAACGAAAGAAGGAGGAAATAAAATAACTTAAATGTTATTAATATTATGAAACATATAAACAAAACAATGGTGTTTGCTTTAGGAGGACTTGGTGAAGTTGGTAAGAATATGTACGTTGTAACTCATAATGATGAAATAATTATTGTTGATTCTGGAATTATGTTTCCTTATGATGAGTTACTTGGAATTGATTATGTCATTCCTGATTTTACTTATTTAAAACAAAATGAAAGTAAAATAAAGGGATTATTAATTACACACGGACATGAAGATCATATTGGTTCAATACCATTCTTATTGCAAATGGTTAAAATACCCGCGATATACGCTCCAAAGCAAGCAACAGCTTTAATTAGAAAAAAGTTAGAAGAAAGAAATATTAAGTACAAGAATCTTATCATATATGATGAAAGTACAAAAATCAAAACTAAATATTTTAATATAGAATTTTTTATGACTACTCACTCTATTCCTGATTCACATGGTATAAGTATCGATACGCCGAATGGAAGAATTATTATGACTGGGGACTTTAAGTTTGATTTAACACCAATAGGTCCAATGTCAAATATTCATAAAATGGCTGAATTAGGAAAAAAAGGTGTTAAGTTACTTATGAGTGATAGTACTAATGCGACTATTCCTGGAGTATCTTTAAGTGAATCAAAAGTTGACGAAACTTTAAATGATATATTCTCAACATACCAGAATAACCGTATTATAATTGCAACATTTGCATCAAATATATATAGATTAAAACATATTATTGAAACATGTAGAAAGAATAAAAGGAAGGTTGCTTTATTTGGTAGAAGTATGGATACATCAATTGAAATTGCAATTGAATGTGGATATATTAAAGATAAGAGTATTATTATTACACCAGAGGAAGCAAATAGATTAAAGCCTAGTGAGGTGTGTTTGCTTTGTACAGGTAGTCAAGGGGAACCTCTCGCCGCTCTATCAAGAATTGCAACAGGGAGTCATAGGCAAATTAAGTTATTGCCAAATGATATTGTTGTATTCTCTTCTTCACCTATTCCAGGTAATGCTGGTAGTGTGTCAAAAACAATTAATCAACTTTATTTAAAAGGTGTTAAGGTATTTACTAATGCAATGAGTGAAGTACATGCTTCAGGACATGGTCAACAAGAAGAATTAAAATTAATGATTAGATTATTTAAACCTGAATACTTTGCTCCATATCATGGGGAATATAGAATGTTAAAAGAACATTGTGATGTTGCTACATTATGTGGTGTACCAAAAGAAAAAACATTTATTCTAGGCAATGGTGATGTTTTAAATATGGAAAATGGTAAAGTTTATCAAGGTGGTAAAGTTATTGCTAATGATGTTTATGTTGATGGAAATAGAATTGGTGATGTTGGAAGTGCTGTAATAAAAGATAGAAAATTAATGAGTGATAATGGTATATTGGCTATTATTATGAATATTAATACAGAAAAGATGGAATTATTATCTAGACCAATTATTACAACAAGAGGTTTTATTGTAGTAAATGAAAATGAAGAATTAATCAAGAATATAGAGAGAAAAGTTACGGAAATTATTAATACAGAATTTAAAAAGAAAAGTTATAATTATAATGATTTTAAAAATCATCTTATTACTAGTATTGCTCCATATTTAAACGAAAAAACAGGTAGAACCCCAATAATATTACCAATTATTATGGATATAAAAACAACCTTAGTATAAAGGTTGTTTTTTGTTGTTGTTTGATTTTGTTATTAAATTATTCTTTTACGGAAAGAACTGAGCGAAACCAGAAGTGGTCGCTGACTTCACCCGCGTAGTCACCGAAGCTGAACACGCCCGCATCATTACTAAAAAAGTAGCCCCCGCGCGGGAACCAAGGGTTAGAAGAATTAACAAAGATCGCTGAGTCACTATACCAGCCTGCTGTCTCACCTGTTGCATCTCCTAGGTGGCTTGCTGCAACGCTTGTTCCTGAATAAATATCTATATGTTCTGCTGGTACTCCACTTACTGTTAATCCTGAATCACCTGCTTGTTTATTATAATTTCCCATGACATACTCCCATGCTCCTCCACTCATATCATATACTCCTGTGATATTACCACTTGTTGATTGTCCTATATTTGTTTTATAACTTGTACCTGTTCCTCCACCAGTATAATATGAACTATTATTATTTATAGTAATATCTGTTATTCCTAATCCATAGATACTTTGTTTTAGGTAGGCCACTGCTCCCCATTCGATATTTTTCATCATATGGGAATCTGTATTTTGTATACCATCATTTGTTAAATATGTTGTTGAATTAAATAATTTTGACGTATTATACATTGATGATACTGTAATATCTCTTAATGATTTAATTCCAGGTTTTACTCTAGGAGCTGTAGTACTACCAGATACTTCAAATTTTGCTACCCATATTCCTTTTAATTCTGTTTTATTACC
>HF996823.1 GCA_000432575.1 Clostridium sp. CAG:762 | reverse complement strand
ATGTATTTTACTATAGAAAATCCGGATATTAAGACTATTAAGGAGTTAACTTATTCTAAGGAAATGTTAGAAAAAGCAAATAATGCTACAATGAATAGTTTAAATAATTTATCTTTAAGTACTACTAATTCATTAAGTAAATTATTAAGTTTAAGTAATAAAAAAGTAGATAAAAGTAATATAGAAGAAGTAATAGATGAAACAGATAATATGAAGAAAATGGCAGTTGAATTAGTAGATCAAATAAATGGTATTATTGATTTGTCTAAGATAGAGAGTAGTAAGTATGAACTTGTTAAGAATAATTATAATTTATATGAATTGGTTGTTCAAATAAGAGATTTATTTAATTCTAAACTGGGTAATAAAAAAATAAAGATTAAAGATAATATTAAAGAAGATATGCCTAATGTTTTATATGGGGACTCTGAAAAGATAAAACAAGCAGTAATTTATTTGTTTAATAGTTTAATAACTAATTATAATATTAGTAATATGGAATATAGAGTATTTACTTTAAAGGTAAGAAGTTTATGTCGTTTAAAGATAAGTTTAATTTTAGATTATAAAGAAATAGAAGAATATTTAGAAAATAAAAATGGAAAACAGATAATAAACTTAAAGGGATTAGATTATAAGATATTAGAAAAATTAATTACTTTATTACATGGAAGTTATGATGTGATAATAAGTAATAATAAAGTAGCATTTACTATTTCGATAGATCAAAAGGATGTATTAGAATATAATAATATTAATAATATAAAGGAAGAAAAGAGAAGTAAGATAGATATTTTTAATGCTAGTGATAAGAGAATACTTATAGTAGATGATAATAGAAATAAAATAAAAGAAATAGTTAGGATGTTAACACCTTATAATATAGATGTAAGTGTAGCACATGATTATCGAGAGTATAATGATTTATTATATAGTAATAAAACATGGGATTTGATATTGTTAGATGATATGATGCCAGATTCTAAAAAGTTTGAATATTTAGATTATAATCATTTAAATAATCAAGAATTTGAAAGGATAGAGAAAATAGCAGGGTATAAAATAAGTGTTGTTATTATGCTTACACCAAATAAGATAGGAATAGAAAAAAGATACGAGAATGCAAAGATAGATTATATATTAAAACCAATTGATGAGGTAAAATTAAATAAGATATTAAAAAAATATTTGTTAAATAATAAGTAGTTGCTTAGTTTTTATAAAAATGCTATAATAAACAAGTAGTGAAAGAAATTATATATGGGGGATGTTATGGAAAATAATAAGAAAATACCAACACATAAGATGGTGAGAGAATTGCCTTATTGGGCAAAAATAGTAAGAGTAGTAAATGATATATCAATATATAATATGAATGTTTATGATAATATTATGTCGTGGAATCAACACAATTTGGAAGTTCCGGCAATTGATTATTTTGGAAATGTTATAACATTTGGGGAGTTACCAACTCATGTTAAAACTTATGTTAATGGTTTAAAATCATTAGGTATTAAGGAAAATGATGTTATTACTTTATGTATGCCAGTTAGTACAGAAAATATCTTAGCCTTATTGGCATCAAGTAATTTGGGGACGATATCTAATAGTCCAAACTTTTTGTTTTTAAGAAATGATTTTCATACTTATACAGATAAAAAGAATTCTAAGACATTAATTATTTTAGATGCATATTTACCTTTTGTTATAGATAGTTTAGAAAGTAGTAATGTGAAAAATGTAATTATTACTAGCTTAAGTGATTATTTATTGGAAGAGAAAAAGCATATTTTTGATGATATATCTAGGTTACCGAAGAAGTTACAAGAAATATTTGGAGATTATGAAAAACAAAAGGAATGTTTAAAAAAAATGGCTAAACTTAGAAAGATTAATTTTATTAGAATGCAAGAACTAATCAAAGTTGGTAAAAACATTAATGAAGAATTGATATCAAAACCAGTAGATATTGATAGAGATGTTAGTTATTCATATACAAGTGGTACTACAAAAGGAGTTCCTAAGTGTATTGTTTATAAAGAGATGTCTGCGAATGCTTTAATAGAATTACATATTGGAGTTAATACTAAAGATTATGTTGGTGAAAGAGTTTTCCAAGTTATTCCTTTAACTCATGCTACTGGAGAAAGGTTTTGTGGTTATTTGCAAATGGCGAGAGGGAAAACGATGGTTCCTCAGCCAATATATAACAAAAATAGTTTTGGAATAGATGTTATGAATTCAAAATGTAATTGGATTACTGCTGCGCCAAGTTTCTATTTAGCGGGTGTTGCTCAAGGGTTTATTAAAGAGGATGCATTTGCTAATGTAACAAGACCAAGTTCTGGTGGAGAACCTGTTACTAAAAGTAATGTTAAATTAATTGATGAATGGCTTAAGATGAATGGGTGCAAAGTTAGATTTTCTATTGGTGGTGGTGCTGCAGAAGATGGTTCTAGTACAATATGTAGTTATTTTATGGATGATAGAACTAAGACAAATGAAACTGGACATCCTGTAGAACCTGGTATTAGAGCTAAAATAGTGGATAATGATGGTAATATCTTAGGAATAGGTATGCGTGGCAATTTACATGTATCTTCTCCTGCATCAGCAGATAGATATTTAGATAATGAAGAAGCAACCAAGGAAAGATGGTATTATGATGAAAAAGGTATTAGATGGGGTGTTACAGGAGATATAGCAGTTCAAAATATAGACAAGTCTTATAATATATTAGGAAGAGCTACTGATTCTTATGTAGATAAACAAGGTAATACTATTTATTTGTTTGATATTGAATATTCATTAGATAAAGATGATCCTATTATTGAATGGGAAATAACGGCACATAAAACAAATGATAATTATGCTTTAGTGGGACAAGTTGTTTTAAAGAATGAGGCAAAAGGGCACGAATCTCAAATAATAGAAGATATTACTAGAAAATATAACTTAGATGCGATAAAGATATATGATGCTTTTGAGTCAAGTGAAGTAACTGGGAAAAGGGATTTTATTAAATTAAAGAATGATAAAGAGGATTATTATGCACCATATGATGAATATAGTTTGTTAAAAATATCTTATCCAATTGGGCAAGAACCAATTAAGGAAATTGTACCAAAATATTTAGTTAATACTAAAGTTAAGAAATTAATTAGAAAATAAAATAAGAGAATAAAAAGTGGGTGTGTTTTATGTTAATGAATTTAGGGGTAGGTATTTCATTTTTAATAGTTTTATTAATTATAACTTCAATATTTTTTAGTAAAAAAACATTATCTAATTATACAAATAAAATGTTTAAAATATTAATTATAACAACAATTATAGGACTATTAATAGAAATATCAATATATTATATAATACTTTGTACTAGTATTGAAAATATGTTTATATATGAAGTATTAATTAAATTATTGTATGTCTATTATATATTTTGGATGTATTATTTTGTTCTTTATAATTATTCTGTTTTTATTGGAATTAAAGAGAATGATAGTAAATTTCAAAAATTTGAAATATTAATAAGTATTTTTTATATTATTTCATTAATTTTATCTTTTGTTTTACCAATTAATATAGAAATTAATGATATTTATATATATCCGTATGGTAGTGGTACTTTAATGCAGTATTTTATTGTATCAATAGGTTTTATGATCATTATAGGATGTGTTTTAAAGAATATAAATAAATTAAAGGATATGGAAGCGATTCCTGTAATTGCTTGTTTTATTCTAGGTATTTTGAGTTCTATTGTTCAATATTATCATCATGAATTTATGTTTATTGTACCATCTCAGGCTATTGCTATTATATTCATGTATTTTACTATAGAAAATCCGGATATTAAGA
>HF996822.1:993-1128 GCA_000432575.1 Clostridium sp. CAG:762 | reverse complement strand
AAATAAAGTCTCTTAAAATGACTTAAATTGAAAATGAAGGAGTGTGTTTGATATGTATTTAAAAAATACAAGTAATGAAGAAAAAGAATTAGTTATAAAAATAAATGAACTTGATAGAGATGATAAACTAAAATA
>HF996822.1:0-809 GCA_000432575.1 Clostridium sp. CAG:762 | reverse complement strand
TAACTATACTTTTAATCTTTATCGTCTTTATCCAAAAGAATATAAAGAATTAATACCAGTGTTTGAAAAATTATCATTTAAAGAAAAGAAAGATACACTTGCAGAATTATTCTTGATATTAGGACATGATGAATTATTACCTGATAATATTGATGGCTATGAAATAGCTAGAAAAATTATAAAATATTAATAATAAAAAACTAAATTGTTATTTGAAAACTTAATTTATTTCAAATGATGATTTAGTCTAATTTTGTCCTTTGTGGTATTTAAGTTTTCAAATTTTTTGTAGAACTTAATACCTTAAGTTCTTTTTAAGTTTTTATAAAAATAAACTTAAAAGAAAGGACAAAGTATATGGAAAATAAAAATAAATTTCCATCAAAAATTATTGAAATAGAAACAAGTATTAAATTACTTGAATATTTAAAAAGAAATAATACTATTGATGATGGAATGTATAATTTTTGTATTAATAAATTGTTACATAAAATAGAATTTGAAAAGCAAAAACAAGATGATAAATATATAAATGATTTAAACAATTATAAACTATTAACTTAGGAGGTGTGATTATGGACTTATATATAGTTAGGAATAATATTATGAAAGGTGTTCCGTTACAAGAATTAAATTTAAGAGTATGTTTTTATGCCAGAGTATCAACTGATAAAGATGAACAATTACATTCTTTACAAAGTCAAATATCTTTCTTTAATGATTATACTAGTAAAGTTCCTAACTGGGAATTTATAGGTTCATATATTGATGAAGGAATATCAGGTACACAAGTTAAAAAACGTGAAGAA
>HF996821.1 GCA_000432575.1 Clostridium sp. CAG:762 | reverse complement strand
ATTATAATTTGGATTCCATGCTTTGAAGCCATAACCAAAGTAAACATCAATATTTGGAGCTTCTGGATAATTATCGTAGCCTGGTAATAAACCTTCTACAATGTATTCTTTTGAATTACCTATTATGCCATGTTCTCCTGCATAAAATATTACTGTTACTCTTTCAGTTTCATCATCAATATCGTTATTATTGAAATCAGCAAAGTATTGTGCTGTGTATGTTGCATCTTCGATTACTGTTGTGTTGATTTCTTTATCCCAACCATTTGCTTTATAGTTTTCATTTGCTTTTACTTTTGGAATTACAATGTTCGCTTGCTCAAATGTTAAGCCTGTTAGGATATTTTCATATGTTGTTGTTCCTTCTAATATACCATGTTCTCCTGCCAAAAATTCAATAGTATAATGTTCTTCTTCTCTGTCATCAATATTATTATTATTGAAGTCTGGATAAAATTCCGCAGTATATTCAACACTAGCACTTACAGTTTTATTAATCTTTGGTGTCCATTCCTTGAACTTGTAGTTCTTATTTGGCACTGGTGTTGGTATAATTATGTTTGCTTGCTCAAAAGTTAAGCCTGTTAAAATGTTAGTATAAGTTGTTGTTCCTTCTAAACTACCATTTTCCCCTGCTTTAAATGTAATGTTATAATGATCTTCCTTAGCATCATCTATATCATTATGATTATAATCAGCATAATATGTCGCATATACTGTTTTATTTGACAAGATATTAGATAATGTGTCATTCCAGCCATTAAATACATGATTTATTTTTGTAGGTGTTTTTCCTGAATAGATCGCGGTACCACCAGCATTGACCTTATCGGTTGCTAGTAAAGTAACTTTATCATCATCCATAAATCTAACCACATAACTGCGTTTTTCACAATTATATTGTGCAACAACATCTATGTTAGAAGTTACGTTCTGAATAGAATCACTCCACCCAGTAAATTCATAATTGCATATTTTGCTGTTAGGTCTTTTCGGAGTTTCACCTTGGTAACTGGCACTGTTACCTTTTTCAATTGTTTGTTCATCTAGAATAGTTCCATCATAGTTTTTGAAAACTACTGTGAATATTTCTTTTTCTGGCACGTTATTATTCTTTTTTATTCCAATTCCTCTTGGACTAGCAAAAGAGAACATGAATAGACTTACAAAAATGAATAATATTAGTGCAACAATTTTTCTTTTACTCATAAATTTAAACCTCCCTTATTATATTTTATTTGTAAAATAATGTTTTTTGTAAGAACTAATCTTACATATTTATTAATATATATTGCTATAGATTAATAATTGAGCAATGTTTACTATATAATTGTGCTAATAAGCAAGAAGAAATATAAAGTAAACCACAAACATAAAATTTACGAAATTTACTATAACACAAAAGTTCTAAATTCGCAAGAATAAATTGTTTTTTTAGTAATATTTTGGATATTTTTGTTGTTTTTGTGTGCATTTTATCAAATTTTTCTAATTTTTCAGAAGATGCAAACAATTTTTTTGACTTACATCAAATATGCTCTTTTTCTACAAGTAATAGCTTTTTGTTTTTACCGTAGACAAAATTCCGACAGTAGCTGCCGTACTTTATTTTTTGTTTTTGTTTTGCTATGCTGTTATAATTTTTAGGTTTTATTTTACAAAAACTTATCTTTTTATTTAATTTTATTTTTTTAATATTTTGTTGATGATGGTATTTATATTTATATTTATATCTATCAATTTGTTCTTATAACAATTAAATATACAAGACTTTGTAATCAGCTTTTTATCTGAAGATTTGACATATAATGGTGTTATTTGAATGGTAGTTTTGGATATATTTTAAGTTTATACATTTTTTTCATGATAAGTATTCCTCCTAACAAGTTTACTATACTGCAAGAAGAGAAATAAAGTCAAACTGCAGAAATTAAAAAACGCCCGGTTGTTATTTGAATTTTGGATGATTTTTGTGTCAGTTTTTAACAAACGCCCGTGTATTTTTTGAATTTTTGTATATTTGATATTTTTTTTAATTTTTTTAATTTTTTTAATTTTTTTTAATTATGTGGGGGAATGATACTACTTGTAATTATGTTTGAATCACTTTTAAAACCGCTTAAATAATATGATGGAATTTTGCCTTGTATTACTTTTAAAGCAATTGGAATGGTTCCTTTGATTTTGATGTCATTTGAAATATAAGGGAGAATCACTCGACTCTTTACTTCAATGGTTACTCCTACTTCTATGAGAGCGTTGTTGATACCGTATTCTTTGACATTTGTGCTAATACTGCTTGCTACATCTCCAATTAATTGCATTTTGACTGGAATTTTTGGACCTAGGTTAGATAGAAATATGCTATTAGAGTATACTCCTATTGGTATTTCATAGATTATTCCTCGTTTTAATTTGTTTTTATCTATGTTTAATAGTTTGTCATCTGTTAAATCTATATTGCCTTCTTCTATTTTGATTAGATGGTTTTGAATGTTGTTAGTAATTTTTCCTAATATTTTGGTAACGTTTATGGAATTGTATTCAATTAGTTGTATATCACCACTTTCATTCTTTTGTATGTTAAATATTTCATTTATGTTCATTTCTTTTTCTACTTCTTCGGTAACTGAGTTATTGATTATTTCTGTTAATATTTTGTTAACTTCTGTTTCGGCATACGACATGTAAAAGGGATTTATTTTTTTTGATATGTAATTGATAAGCATATACGATAAGACTAAACCGATAACTATGATGAATAATATAATGGATAGTTTAGTGTTAATTTTTTTCTTTTTTAATTTTTTTAATTTAATTCTTTTCATGGTTAATTATATGAAAAAAACAAGATAATTATTTTTTATCCTGTACTTTTTCAGTGATTTGTTTAAGTATTTATTATGAATTTAATATTTCATCAACTTTTGAAGAAATAGTCTTATCAGCAGCTTGGTATGTTGCTACAGTTTGTTGTAAGAATCTTGCATAATTTTCAATTGCTGTATAAAACATTTCAAACTTTGATGCTAATACATTGTATTTTTCATATAAATCAGATGCTGCTTGGCTTTTCCAAGTGTCTTCTGTATTAATTGTTGCCATTTTTTTAGAGGTTTCATCTAAAATTGATTTAATAGCTTCTGCTGATGTGTGTAATGAATTAGCAATATTAGTTACTTCTTCATATGATATTCTTTCTATCATTTGTATTCTCTCCTATAATTTTCCTGCTTGACTAGCAATCTCATTTTGAATGTTTTCTAAGTTTCTTGCTGTTTCAACTAAGAAAAGTCCATAGCTATCAATTACTTTTCCTAATTTTTCGATATCAGCTTTATATTCATTTACTTTGTTAATATAAGCTTGATTATCTTGTCCACTCCAAGCATTTCTTAGATTTTCAATGTTTGAGTATATTTTTGTTACTTCATTTTGATAATCTTGGGCTAAAGATTGAACTTCTTTACCACGAATACTTAGATTTTCAATATTAGCTTGAATATTCATGACTTGCCTCCTTAATTAAATTAGAATAAGTTCTGTACCATTACGGATATCAGTTTCTTTTATAATTAAATTAACATCATAGATTTTTCCATCTTTTTTGTTAATTAAATTACCATATCCAAAAGCATTTAAATAAGATCCGTTTGTAAATTCAAAGATGCTTTTTTCAATTAGTTTTGTTACAGAATAAATATCTTTATCTATTGGTATTAATATCTCATATTTTTTTTCTATTTTTGGAACATAAACAATAACATCAACTTTATTATTCATAATCACCCTCCTCATAATTAATTAACTTAATTAGTGTCGGTTTTCCTTGTAAAATAACATATCCAAAGTTATTTCCAATGTTTTCTGTCATTTCTTTGTTGGTGTTGTTTAGTTTTATTACAAATTGGTCAGTTATTCCATCACCTAAGTAAATACCACTATTCTTATTTACTGTTTCCATATAGAATGATTCGTATTCCATTTTCTTTAATCTTATCATTGTATCTATTATAATAAATCTAATATTACCAAGACCTAAACCATCTATGATTGCTTTGTCAAATGCTTTTTTATTTTCAATGGTGATTTTGCTTCTAAATTCATCTAATGATATAATTACACAAACAAATTCTTTTGTTACTCTTTGTCCTGCTTCCTTATATTTCATCAAATTATTAATTAAACTAGTTACTTTTAAAGAAACTTCATCTAAATTATTGTTACAATATAACACATTATTTATTCTACTACTATCTAAGATACTATCTGTATCTATAGTCATTATATCTAAATTGTCAATCTTTGTCAATGACTTGACAAGACTCGATGTAAAGTTAATGTCTATATTTCTTGAACCAATTATAGTCATATAATTATCTTTAAAATTGTATAAATATGGTGTTAAACTGCTTTTTGATATGCCTATTGGAACTGCGGATAAATTCCCAAAATAAGGTTCTAATAAATTTTCTGTTACCCTGTCTGGTAAAATGGCAACTTCACTTGCTTTAGAATCACTAAATTGTATTAATTTTTGTGAAATAACTTTCAAATAATCACTTAAATTGTCATAATCGTATGGATAAGCCGTTTGAAATTCACATACTTTATCATTTATCCTAATAATACCACGCCCAAATGATTTGGATGGAAAAACATTATTAGTATTACCTAAAACTGATAAATAATCAGCTTTATCATTTAAGGAAAGTGCAATTATTTCTTTAAAATTTTGAGATAATTTATATCTTATTGAATTAACACCACTAGTACTAATAATAAATGTAATGCCATATCTTTGCCCATCTCTAGTTAAAGTAATTAATGTATCTTGAAACTCATCATATAGTTCACTGAAAGCTTCATAATTATTAACAATTATAACAAGCATAGGTAGTGCATTACCACTTCCCATACAATATCTTTTATAATCACCATTATAATTAGCAAATAATTCTTTTCTTTTCTCAATTTCTTTCATTAAATTTTTAAATATGTTAGTTATTTTTTCTCTATCATCTTTTAAAATTATATCTCCTATTTGAGGGGCATCTGCAAAACTATTTAGTGTTTCGCTTCCAAAATCTAAAATATAAAAATTTACTTCGTCAGCTGTATGATCTAATATTGTTGAATATATTATAGTACTAAGCAACAAATCTTTACCACTACCAGGATAACCATATATTAAGGTATTACCTACATCAGTTAAATTTATTGTTAATAAGCCTTGTCTTTGATTTTCAGGATCATCATATTCGCCAATAACAGGATCTATTTCAAATGGTGAACTTTCATAATTATATTTTTTAATTAAATCTCCAATATAAATAATATCAGGAATACGATCAAGCCATAACTTATCTAATTTAATATTTTCTGACTGTGCTACATCACTTAAATATCTAACTATATTGCCCAATTCCTCTCCTTGGGCTATCATATCATTTTTTTTGCTATCATCTGCACTTTTTATAATATTACCAATGTTAGTAATAAATGACAAACTTCTATCTATTTTTTTCTTTAATTTATCAGTTGGAAAATAACCACCACCGCACCAAGCAGATTGTCCTAAGGCAAATAAGTCATTGTAACCTACTTGCAAGTAAAAGCGTCCTGCATTTTTTAAGGATACCGCATCCGGTCTTTTGATAACATCCATACTATCACTTTTTTCTTGGACTTTTAAACATATTCTAAATCTGCTATTACTCCATATTTGATCATCAACAATTCCTGATGGTTTTTGTGTTGCTAAAATTAGATGTATTCCTAGGCTACGACCAATTCTGGCTATGCTAATTAATTGATCCATAAACTCAGGTTGTTGTACTTTTAATTCAGCAAATTCATCACAAATAATAAACAAATGGGAAATTGGCATATCTATTTTACCATCACGATATGCTTTTTGATATTTATAAATATCAATGGTACTCTCGCCTAGGGTTTCTTTTGCTTTGTTAAACATTTGTTGTCTTCTTCTTAATTCACTTTGAATAGAAGCGAAGGATCTTTTTAATTCAGTAGTATCTAAGTTTGTTAATGTCCCTACAATGTGGGGTAATTTGTAACTAGTATCTTTATTTTCAAAAGCTCCTGCTAAACCACCACCTTTATAATCAATCAATACGAATTGAACTTCTAATGGACTATAATTAACCGCCATAGAAAGAATAAAAGTAATAATTAATTCACTCTTACCACTACCAGTCATTCCTGCGATTAAACCATGAGGTCCATGAAATTTTTCGTGTAAATCTAAGTATAATAATTCTTCATTTTTAGTTACCCCAATAGGACATGACAAACTATGAATAGGACTACTATCATGCCATCTGTTTATGGCATTTAATTGTTCTACTTTACCAACATTATACATTTCTAAAAAACCTATACTATTAGTTATAATACTATTTTGCTTAGAAAATTTTATTGGTATATTAGCAACATGTTTGCAAACGTCATACATATCAATATTTTCTTTATTATCTAACATAAAAGTTTTTTGTTTATTAATGTTTAAATCATTTTCTATAATTGCACTTTTATTTTCATCCAAAACTATAAAATTAGAGCATTCATTTGGCAAATTAGATAATCCATCATTTAAGATTATTATGCTAAAACCTAAATTTCTTTTTTCTGCTAATACTTGATTTATTATTTCTAAATTCCGCATTTTCTTAATAGAATTAGTAATAATCACATAATATGGACTAACATCCTTGTATGTAATATCACTAATAGTTATTTTATCAGCATCGCTATATTTTCTGTGTGAGAAAACTTGCTCTAAATAGAAAGAAATTTTACTAGCTTCATCGTAATTCTCAGCAAAAAATCTCATTTCTCTTAAATTATCCCAAACAAAAGGAAGAATTTTAAACTTTTTATAATAATCATAATCATCATTATCAATCATAAAAACTAATTTTACATCTTCATAACTATGAAAAGCAATCAATTCTAGAATCAAATTATCTAGTAATCTTTTCCTTAAAATATCATTTCCGACAACTACTACATTATTTTTAGTTGTTAAGGATAAACATATAGGAACGTTTTCAATTTCATGTGATTCACTTACTAATTTTGCTAGAGTTTCTTTTAAATCGTCAGTTGACAAACTAAAGTGTTCACTTGGAGCATTCAATTCTACAGCGAGACTAGTATTACCAAGGCCAAGTCTAAGTGATAAAAAGTCATCATGTTCTATTTTTCTCTCCCATAAATTTCTTTTTTTCATTAAAATAATATTTTGGCATTCTTTTAAGACTAAATTATTTTCTAAAAGTATTTGAGTTTGTCTTTTCTTGAGTGTCTCTATTTTTGTTTGTTTATCTTTTAAATATTCTCGATATTTTTCCTGTCTTAGTTTTTCTCTTGCTTTTTTTTCTTTCTTTTCATATCTTCTCATTAAACTTGGCCATAGAAAAACACTCATAAGCATTCCAAATGAAATAAGTATTGTCACAAACCTCAGTACAATATAAAAGATAGTTATATTTTTCACCATTTACCTTAATAGTATAAAAATTATCTTTGTTCAAAACAATAAAATCAACTATATTATTGACATTTAGTATTTTAACATCAAAATTACTTTTCATAGGATGTTTCAAAGGCACTATAACGCGAGAGCAAAGGAAAAACATATAAAGATTTATTTGTTTTCCATATTCTTTATATGTTCTATTCCTTTTTCTGTAACCATTCTACCTCGTGTGGTTCTTTTGAGCAACCCAGTTTGTAATAGATAAGGTTCGTATACGTCTTCAATTGTTGTGGCTTCTTCGCCAATGGAATTGGCTATGGCATCTATTCCTACTGGTCCTCCATTAAATTTTTCGATGATTGATTTTAATAAGTTGTAGTCTGTTTCATCTAAGCCTAATTCATCTACTTTCAATCTGTTTAGGGCTGTCTTCATGATGCTTAAATCGATATAACCTTTGCCTTCAACTAAGGCATAATCTCTTACTCTTTTAAATAAACGGTTTGCTATTCTTGGGGTGCCACGACTTCTTTTTGCGAGTTCTATGGCTGCATCATCATCGATATTTGTATCTAATACTCTTGATGTTCTTTTTATTATTTTAAATAGTTCTTCTTCATTATAGTAGTTTAATTTGCATACTATTCCAAATCTATCTCTTAATGGGCTTGATAGGTCTCCAGCTCTGGTGGTTGCTCCAACTAGAGTAAATGGTGGTAGGTTTATTTTGATATTGCGACTGCTTCCATCATTGCCAATAATAATGTCTAGGGAAAAATCTTCCATGGCAGGATATAATATTTCTTCAATATATCTTGGTATTCTGTGTATTTCGTCAATAAATAGGACATCATTTGGTTCAATTGAGGATAGAATCGCGGCTAAATCACCACTTTTTTCTATGGATGGTCCAGATGCTGTTTTTAAATTACTGCCTAGTTCGTTAGCAATGATGGTTGCTAATGTTGTTTTTCCTAGGCCTGGTGGCCCATATAATAAGACATGATCTAATGATTCACTTCTCATGATTGCACTTTTGATAAATACGTTAATGTTATTTTTTACGTCTTCTTGTCCAATGTATTCATCTAGGCTATCAGGTCTAATTGTTTTTTCAAAGGTATCTTCTTTTAATTCTTTAGAAGTTACTACTCTGTCTTCTTCCATATTTGTTTCCTTTCTATTTAATATTTTTTTAGAATCTTTCTTTTTATTAGGAAGTTGTATTCGGCTTCAAACATTTCGTTGCTGGATTCTTTTTCATTTAGGTGTTTACTTGTTTCTTCTATTTCTTCTTCCCATTTATATATTAAACTGTTATTAAGGTAATTGTTAAAGATAAAATCATATATTAATCTTTGACTGATAATGTCGGCATATCTTCTCATGGGTGAACTGCTGTGTGAATAGGTATTCATGTTTAAGCCAAAATGGCCTTCGTTGTCAATGGAATAATATGCTGTTCGCGATAATATATCTGCAATGTTTCTTACGTTGGAACAGTTTAATTCGTTTAGGTGAAGGTTGTTACTGTTGATATAGTCGTAATACATTTTTAGTTTGTCATTTAATTCTTCTTTGCTTAATCTTTTGCTGTTTCTATACATGAATGGCATATCAATTTGCGTAAAATACTCGGCTGTTAGGTGATTGACTAAAATCATTAATTCTTGGATGATGCTGGCTGATAAGTTATTCAAGGTGCTTTCTTTTGGCTCTACGCTGTAATTTAGTCTGTCTAATCTGTTTTGAATGTTACGATATATTTCTTTGCTGGCGTTTTCACGTTTTAATTTGTCTGTGATTAGGTAGGCGTTGAATAGGATGTTATTGTCATTTTCATCTTTGATTAGTCGGTCCGCCCACTGGTAAGAATAATTTTCTTTGATGCAAATGAGGCTTTTATATATTTTTAGGTAATCTAAAATATTATTACCTATGAAATCAAAGTTGGAATCTAAATTTATTTCGTATGTAATGGCATTTTTTATGCTGTTTTTGTTAAGGGAACACATGAATGTTGTTATTTCATCAGGTATCATAGGGACGCTGCAGTCTTGTAAGTATAATGTTTCTCCTCTTAGGTATGCTTCACTGTTAATGTTGCTTGTTTTTTTGATATAGGAAGGGATATCTACGATGTGGATATATAATTTATAGTTACCATTTGGTAGTTCTAAAATGTAGAAGGCATCATCAAATAGGTTGGTTTTTGCTCCGTCTATGGTTATTGTGTTTTGTTGAGTGAGGTCGACTCTGTTATCTAGATTTTGATAAATACTAGGTATTTCTTCTATAACATGTTGTGGAAAATGATATTTAATGCGATATTTTTTGCCTAATTCTTTTTTGGTAACGTGATCGCTCATTTCTATGATGTTGAATATTTTTTTGATATGCCAAGAATTTTTGCAAGGGCTTTTGTTTATCATTTGTAAGTATTTGCCTTTGTTTTTTGTTAGGTCTTGGGGTTTCATGTTATATAAAAAAAGTTCTAGGATTTTTTCATAGTAGTTAATATCCGGATTGTTTTTTGGTAATTTTAGATAATAATCTAAAACTTCTTCTAAGGCATCTTTAAATTCTTTAACACCATTTGGTTTAGATAGTACAAAGTATTTTATTAATTCATAATCTTTATAATAGAAAATTAGAAACATTAATATTTGGTAGTCATCAGTGGTAAAACTGGTATCATCATTACTTATTTCAATTACTTTTTTTATTTTCTTTATTTTTTCTTTGTCTTTTACTAGGATGCTTAGGTTGTTGATGATGGTTATTGCTCCGTCGATATCGTTTTCTAGAATGTTTTTGGCCAAGGCTTTTCCTATTTTTGTGATGGTTTTATAAAAGTTGTTTAATAGTTCGGTATAGATATTATCAACATGGATGAATTCTTCCTCTTTTAGGTATTCTTCGATTTTTTTGTTTTTCATAGGTACTGATACCTCCTTTAGTTATTTTCTTCATCTGTACTAAGTATTTTTAGGAATGCTTCATCAGGTATTTCAACGCGTCCTATTTGTTTCATTTTCTTTTTGCCTTCTTTTTGCTTTTCAAGTAATTTTCTTTTTCTCGAAACGTCGCCTCCATAGCATTTTGCTAAAACGTTTTTTCTCATGGCTTTTATGTCCGCTCGAGAGATAACTTTGCTACCAATGACCGCTTGAATAGGTATTTCAAACATTTGCCTTGGTATGATGTTTTTGAGGTTTTCTACGATAATTCTTCCTCTTTTGTAGGCAAATTCTTTGTGTACTATGACGCTTAAGGCATCAACGGCTTCGCCATTTACTAGGATATCTAATTTAACTAAATCTGATTCTTTGTAACCAATTAGTTCGTAGTCAAATGATGCATATCCTTTGGTGGAACTTTTTAACTTGTCAAAGAAATCATAAACAATTTCGGCAAGGGGGATTTCATAGTGAATATTTACTCTCTTTGTATCAATATATTCCATGTTTAGATAGGTTCCACGTTTGTCTTGACATAGTTCCATGATGCTACCAATATATTCGCTTGGAACAAAAATACTGGTTTTTACATATGGTTCTTTAACCGTTTTGATTTTTGTTTTATCAGGGAACTTGGATGGATTGTCTATTGTAACAACAGTGTTATCAGTTAGGGTTAGTTCATATATAACTGAAGGGGATGTTGCAATTAATTCAATATTAAACTCTCGTTCTATTCTTTCTTTAATGATTTCCATGTGTAATAGGCCAAGAAAACCAGTTCGATAACCAAAGCCTAAGGAAATAGAGGTTTCTGGTTCAAATGTTAGGGCAGCATCGTTTAATTTTAATTTTTCTAAGGCTTCTTTTAGGTTAGGATATTTCTTTGAATCAATTGGATAGAGTCCACAGAAAACCGATGGTTTGATTACTTTATAACCTTCTAATGGAGTTATATCTTTGTTCTTTTCGTGAGTTATAGTATCTCCTACTTTTACTAATGTAATATCTTTGATAGATGCGGTAATGAAACCAACTTCTCCTGAAGATAGCATTTCTTGCTTTTCTTCTTTAGGTGTATGAACACCAAGTGATACTATATCATAGCATGCTCCGGTGGATAACATTTTTATTCTATCTGTATTTTTTAAGGTTCCTTGGGCAATTTTTATTAGGGCTACGACTCCACGATATGAATCAAAATAGCTATCAAAAATAAGGGCTTTTAGTGGGGCTTCATCATCTCTTTTTGGTCCTGGTATTTTCTTGATTATGGATTCAAGTAATTTATCTATGCCTTCACCTGTTTTGGCTGAGACTGATATGATTTCTTCTTCAGTAAAACCAAATGTGTCAATCAATTCTTGCTTTCTTAAAGGGACGTCTGCGTTAGGTAAATCTATTTTGTTGATGACTGGTACGATGACTAAATTGTTTTCTAAGGCTAGATAAACGTTAGCTAAGGTTTGAGCTTCAATTCCTTGCGTGGCATCTACGACTAAAACAGCACCTTCACAAGCCGCTAAACTTCTACTTACTTCATAAGTAAAATCAACGTGGCCTGGGGTATCAATTAGATTTAATATGTATTCTTCATTGTTAAAGTTATATTTTAATCTAACTGCATTTAGTTTGATTGTGATGCCTCTTTCTCTTTCAATATCCATATTATCAAGTAATTGGTCTTTCATTTCTCTTTTTGATATTGCATTAGTTGCTTCTAAAATGCGGTCGGCAAGTGTGCTTTTACCATGATCGATATGGGCTATAATGCTAAAATTTCTAATATTATTTTTTATACTTTCTTTCATATTCAAATCTCACCTATAGAAATAATTATAATATATTTTTTTCAAAAAGTATATTAAATTATACTAGAAGTAGACACTTTTAGAAAAAAAAGAAACTCTATTTTTTATTTAAGAGTTTCTTATCTATATAAACGCAAATCTTTTGCGATTCGCGGACACATAAACTATGTTTCATATCCTTAAATATTATATTCAAAATTGATAATCATATGACTGTTTTTTTATTTTTTATTTAATTATTTTATATTATATTAATTCATATTCTCTAGCAATTATTCTCTCATCAGAGCAATATTTAATTACATATTTATTATCTTGTTTGCAAATAATAATTCCTACTGTATTATTTTCTTCAATAGTTTTTATATTCTTATCTATATAATTCATATAAGTCATAATTTGTCCAGTATGCTCTTTCTTAAGTTCTGTTATCTTTAATTCTACGACTACATAACACCTATATTTAATATTATAAAGTAATAAATCAATATAGTTGTATCTATTACCTAATTTAATTGGATATTCACTTTTTATAAAAGTAAACCCTATTCCTAATTCTTCTAAAAAGTTTTCAATATCTTCCAAAATTAATTTTTGTAATACTTTTTCTGAAAATATATTATACTTATTGTTATTTCTAATCTTAATTGGATTCTTTACAAAATCAACTACATTAGATTCAGTTTGATTTATTATTTTATTTTTAGTATCTTCCGGTAATCTTTCATATTCATTAGATTTTATTCTTTCTCTTAATTGTCTAATTGATAAACCATTTAATTCAGAGATTTTAACATAATATTGAAATTTATTATCATCAAACCAAAGAATTTCACAATAGTGACTCCAACTTAATTTGGCAGACAGTGTCTGCCATTTTTTTGATACTTTATAAAATTGTCTCATATTTCTTAAATTTCTTTGACTATATCCTGAGCCTAATTCTTCGGTTAATCTTAATGAATACTCTTTAATAACACTTTCTCCATATTCATTACCTGCTTCTAATAGGAGTTTGCCAACATTATAATATTTTTGAATTTCATATTTGTTTTTACTATAATCTTTTACTTTTTTGTTTAGTTCATTATCAATAAGTTCTTTCTTTATTTCATTGTAGTAATTCATATCTACTCCTTTCTACGGACTACAAGTTTCAATTTTTAATTTATTATTCTTAATCTTTAACATAATACTTCCGTCTTGATCTGTTCTATATATTTTTGAGTTTTCTAAATTGTTTAATACTTCTTTATTTGGATGTCCATATCTATTATTCTTACCAACACTAATTATGGAATATTTAGGATTTATCTCATCAATAAATTTTTTATCACTACTTGTCTTAGATCCATGATGTCCTACTTTAAGTACATCTATATCACTTATATTATATTTATCTAAAATATTATTTCTCTATTCCAGAATCTCCCATAAACATAAATTTATATCCACTAAGTTCAGTATAAATAACATTACTATTATCATTTTCATTATCGTATTCTTTAGTTTGTAAGAAATTTAATTTATTATCATCTATATTTAATTCTTTAATACATGAATAATATTTAATCTTCTTTTTTTCTAATACTTTAATTAGTTCTTTTTCCAGTTCGTCGTGAGAACCACAGTTAAATATTACTTTTTCCACTTTGAAATTATTAACTAAGTTAATAGATCCACCCATGTGGTCATAGTCTCCATATGCTGATTGTCAATTAGTAAGTCGAATACAATGCTTTTATTTATAAAGAAAAAAGATTACTT
>HF996820.1 GCA_000432575.1 Clostridium sp. CAG:762 | reverse complement strand
TGCCAGAAACTGAAATTGTTCTTGATACAAGTGGTTCAATAAATGAAGTATTATTAAAGAACTTTTTAAGAGAATGTAAAAATATATTACAACATACTAAATTAAAAGTAGGGTGTTTTGATACAGAATTTTATGGGTTTCATGAAGAACAGCCAATGCCAGAAACTGAAATTGTTCTTGATACAAGTGGCTCAATAAATGAAGTATTATTAAAGAATTTTTTAAGAGAATGTAAAAATATATTACAACACACTAAATTAAAAGTTGGATGTTTTGATACAGAATTTTATGGATTTCATGAGATTAGAACAGAAGAAGATATAGAAAAGATGCGATTTGAAGGTGGAGGAGGTACAAACTTTGACGTTGCTGTAGGTGCTTTCTCAAGACGAGTTGAAAATAAAATAATTTTTACTGATGGTGAAGCTTCAATGCCAGATATGCCGCTTGATGCAATATGGATAGTTTTTGGTAGTAAAAAAATTAATCCTAAAGGTGGTAAAGTAATTCATATAGACAATGAACAACTTGAAAGACTATATAATTATCAAATGACTAATGAAGCAAAAGGAAGGTCAAGGTAAAACAAAGATTTAGAAAAAAATTCTAAATCTTTTTTTAATAATTTTAATCTTCCTTTATATATAATGAGAATCATTATTGTATAACAAATATATTAATTTATAAATATAATACCTCAAAATATCATATAATCTATTTAACCTGTTAGTACAAAAAAAGAAAGAAAAATTTTTGATGATTTATTAGATAAAATAATTTAACTAAAAAATTATCAATAGAAACATCAAATTATTTATCAGCCATTGAACTTTAAGTATTGAATTTTTAAAAGAATTTAACTAATATTGTTGACATTTAATACAATTAGTATATAGTTATAAGTGATTGGTACCTAGGAAACTTTAGAAGCCCTAGGTCAATTTTATTTTGGAGGAAAAATGAAGGTATATAAAAGTAATGAGGAACTATTAGATTACATTATTTCAAAAGGCGTAATTATAAATGATAGACAAGATGCTATTAATAAATTTCAACGTTATACATATTATTCATTATAAATATATTAATGGTGTAATTTTTGATGAAATATATTCTTTATATTTTTTGATAAGTTATGTTAAACTTATAAAAAAAATAAAAAAATATTAGAATTACTAAAATTAACAAACACCCGGTTGTTTTTTGAATTTTGGTATGTTTTTGTGTCAGTTTTTAACAAACGCCCGTGTAGTTTTTTAATTTTGGGAATTTGACTTTATCACATCCTTTGTAGTATAGTGATTGTACTAAGAAAGGAGATGTAAAAATGAATAAATATTTTCAATTTAAAATATATTTAAATGATAGTTAATGCCTTTGCACTAAAAGGCGAAAGCAAACGCAAAAAAAATGAGTACGGCAGTACCTGTCGGATTTTATGCCCACGGTTTAGATTAAAATATTTGCTTGTGGGAAGTTAGCAAAAAGGATCAAATCACAAAAAAGAATTGACATTTGCAACAAAATTTAATATAATAATATTGTATTAACAAAGCGAAGATTAGGCTTGGAAACCTAGGAGCGATTAACTATAAAGGGATTCTTTTAGAATAAATAAGGTGGAACCGCGGGTATTACTCGTCCTTACATAAATAAAAGAATCTTTTTTTTAATGAAAGGATGATAATATGAACGAAAAATTAACTATGCAAGATATTGTAAACTTTTGCAAACAATATGGATTTGTGTTCCAAGGCAGTGAAATATATGGAGGACTCGCTAATACGTGGGATTATGGTCCTTTAGGAAGCAGACTAAAAAACAATGTGAAGGATGCGTGGAGAAAGAAATTCATACAAGAAGCAAATAACAGTTTTGAAGTCGATGCAGATATTTTAATGCATCCAAAAGTATGGGAAGCATCTGGTCATGTTAGCTCATTTTCAGATCCGCTTATCGACTGTAAACATTGTAAAACAAGACATCGCGCTGATAACTTAATATCTAGTTTTACTGACAAAGTTATTCCTGATAAAATGACTGATAAAGAAATGTTTGACTATATTTGTGAAAACAAAATACCCTGTCCAAAATGTGGCAAAAGCGATTACACCGATATTCGCGAATTTAACTTAATGTTTTCAACACAAAGAGGCGTTGTTAAAGGCGAAAACGGATTAGTCTACCTACGACCAGAAACCGCTCAAGGCGAATTTGTCAATTTCCTAAACGTACAAAGAACAATGCGTGCGAAAATACCTTTTGGCATTGGTCAAATAGGTAAAGCATTTAGAAACGAAATAACTCCAGGCAACTTTACTTTTAGAACAATCGAATTTGAACAAATGGAACATCAATTCTTTTGTAAAGAAGGAACAGATACCGAATTTTATGCATTTTACAAGAAATATGCATCAAAATTCTTAACTGATTTAGGAATGAAATTAGAGCACATTAGATATCATGACCACGATAAATTAGCCCACTATGCAAAGGCTGCTTGTGATATTGAATATTTATTCCCAATGGGTTGGGCTGAACTATGGGGCACCCACAACAGAACTAATTACGACTTATCTCGTCACCAAGAATTTAGTGGAGTAGCTATGGCATATTTAGATCCTGAAACAAACGAAAAGTATATTCCTTATGTAATAGAATCTTCAGTAGGATGCGATCGTATGGTTCTAGCATTTATCTGCGATGCTTACACAAAAGAAATCGTGGCTGATGGTGATGTACGTGAGGTATTGAAACTACATCCATTCTTAGCACCATATAAAGTTGCAGTTTTACCTTTAATTAAGAAAAAACACAGTGAATACGCTAAAATGTTAACAAAAAAACTTAATAAAGATTTCATGGTTAACTATGACGAATCTGGAACAATAGGTAAGAGATATAGAAGAAATGATGCAATAGGAACACCATTTTGCATAACTATAGATGATGAAACTCTAGAAAATAATACAGTTACTATTAGAGATAGAGACACCATGGAACAAATAAAAATAAATGTTAGTGAACTAATTGACTATGTTAAAGATAAAATCAAATTTTAAAAGACATTAACCTTGTCTTTTTTTTCTTTGCGTTTGCTACGCTGTTGTAGTTCTGTAGATAAAAATAATAAAAAAAGTATTTTATTCTAATATAGAATTAAATACTCTGTTTATTTTTCTTCTTTGGAT
>HF996819.1 GCA_000432575.1 Clostridium sp. CAG:762 | reverse complement strand
CTATTCTTATGTGTTAATTTTACTATTTTTATATATTATTGTCAAGGTGTTTTAACTATTTCTTTTTATTAATTCTTTTACTTTGATGTTATCATCTAAGTTAATCATTGTATCTAAGTCATATAATGGTACTAATTTATCATATTTTTTTAATATAGCTCTTGTTTTTCTTAGTAAATCTACTATCATGTTGTATCTATTTTCTTCTTTTTCATTACTCATAAAATAATTAACTGGTATGGTAATAAATTTTAAATTATTTAGTGATATTCTGTTTTTTACCATTAGTTCATCTGGATAATCAGAAAATTTTCTAGTTGATTTATTTATTAGGAAAAGTATTTCTCTTTCACCTCTTCTTTTCATAAAATATGGTTCTAATAATATTGGTTTAACAGTTTCGATATTTTCTTTAGATAAGGCTAAAGTTAAAGATCTTTTTATATGGTAAGAAAAAGCATTATAATTGATACATATTTTTTTCTTATTATAAACATCATTTATTTTAGTAAAATCACATACTGATATATACTCTAATCCATTGTAACCGATTTTATCATGATCATATTTATCTTGTAAGGAAAGAGATAACAAACTACCTGATTGTAATATTTTTTCTAGAATACTAAAAGTATCAGTAAAATCATTATTATCACATATACAAATACCATGTAAATACACATCATTCAAATTCATAATTTCCCTCTTTCGTATTATTTATTATATCATTTTATGAAAATATGTAAAGTATTATACATTTTTAGTGGACAAAAAATATTTTTTTTTATACAATGTAGTAAGTAAGAGAATTATGAAGGAGGATTATTCCTTATAAGCGCCAGCCCCGAAAGGGAGACGAGGTATAGAATTATCGATTTTTCGGCGGGTATTCTATCGGTTTTGTGATATCGTTAGGTATATAATAAAAGGTAAAATCAATATTACTACAAAATATATATCATTCACATAGAAGGAAGGAAAATATTTTATGTGTGGAATTGTTGGATATGTTGGTAAAAAAAACTGCATACCAATTTTAATTGATGGTTTGAAAAACCTAGAATATCGTGGTTATGATTCAGCAGGTATTGCCTTTTTGGATGATAATCAAATAAAAGTTATAAAGAAACAAGGTAGGCTTGTAAATCTTATAGAGAATGTTGATAATAAGTATTATAGTAATTTAGGTATTGGTCATACGAGATGGGCTACTCATGGTGTTGCAAATGAAGTTAATGCTCATCCTCATCATGTGGGTGATATTACTTTAATTCATAATGGAATTATTGAGAACTATGAGGAGTTAAGAAATGAATTAATTAATCATGGTTATCAAATAGATACTGAGAATGATACTAAAATTGCTTGTGCCTATATTGATTATTTGTATAAGAACAATCATGATATGTTAAAGACTTTGAGTATGTTAAAAGAAAAGTTTAAGGGTAGTTATGCTCTTGGGATTTTAGTTAATGGTAGTAATAAGTTATATGCTATTAGGAAGGATAGTCCTTTAATTATCGGGGTTTCTAATGATGGTAATTATATAGCAAGTGATGTGTTTGCTATTTTGAATGAGACTAATAAATATATTGTTTTAGATAATAATGAAGTTGTTATTTTAGATAATAAGGTTCATGTTTATAATAATGGAGTTTTAGTTGATAAAAAGATTCTTACTTTTAATCATAAGGCAGATGAGATTACTAAAAATGGATATTCACATTTTATGTTAAAGGAAATTCACGAACAGGATAATTTAGCTAAGAAATTAATTGATATGTATTTGGAAAATAAGGATACAATTATTAATAAGATGCCTTGTTTTGATAAGTATGAGAAGATTGATATTGTGGCTTGTGGAAGTGCTTATCATGCTGGTATGATTGGTAAGAGTTTAATTGAGGAATATGGTGATATACCTGTAAGTGTTAATCTTGCTAGTGAATACCGCTACAAAAAGTTATTTTTAAATGATAAGACTTTGGTTATTGCAATATCTCAGTCAGGCGAAACGGCTGATACGTTAGCTTCTGTTAATATTGCTAAGCAAAATAATGCTGATACTTTAGGTATTGTTAATGTCGCTTTATCTTCTATTGCTAGAGTTTGTGATAATGTATTATATACTAATGCTGGTCCTGAAATTGCAGTGGCGACTACTAAGGCATATTCTATGCAAGTTTTAATGCTTACTTTGATTGCTTTAAATATTGGGGTAAGTAAGAATTTAATAGATAAGGATAAACTTGATTATATTATTAATAATTATCGATTATTACCTAGTAAAATAAAGGAAGAGATTAATAAGAATTATAGTGATATTGCTAAACAGATTTATAATAAAAATGATATTTTCTTTATAGGAAGAAATGTTGATTATGCTCTTGCTATGGAAGGAAGTTTGAAGTTAAAGGAGATTTCTTATCTTCATGCTGAGAGTTATGCGGCAGGGGAATTAAAACATGGTACTATTTCTTTAATTGAAGAAGGTACACCTGTTATTGCAATTGTAACTGATGATAAAATTTATGAGAAAACAATTAGTAATATTAAGGAAGTAAAAGCTCGCGGGGCTAATGTGATTTTAATTACTAATGATAAGTTAGATGTAAATGGAGATTTCTATGATAGTAAGATTGTTGTAAGTAATTTACATAATTTAGTTAATTCTTTAATTACAATTGTTCCTTTGCAGTTAATAGCTTATGAGGTTGCTAAGATGAAGAATTTAGATATTGATAAGCCAAGAAATCTTGCTAAAAGTGTAACTGTTGAATAGTTACATTTTTTTTATATTATTAATTTCTTTATCTATGGCATTACGCATCTTGGTAAGCATTTCGATAGTGAAATCACTTTCTTTACTTGGTATGGTATTGGCTATGGTTCTTCTTTCTTTGACAAAATGATCACTGGCATTTGTGCATAATACTTGAGAGGCTAACATTAACCAATTACCCAATGCATTTTGCTCAGAAGAATCTAAGTCATCAATTAAAAGATATCCTACAATGAATGCCGACCATGTAAATACTCTAGGACTAACATCAGGTAATCTCATAAATCCCCTCCCCTATATAATTATATGAAAAAAGAAGAATTTTAAATATTTTCTTCTCTTATGGCTTCAAGAATGTTTTCGTGTTTGATTTTTTTGACACTATAAAACATTGTTATTAATACTATGATAAATACCCCTAATGTGCTAATGATTATGCTTTTTGTTGGTAAGTAGAATTCACCACTTACTAGTTTATTCATGTTATTACTTATAATAAATGATAGTAATGTTCCTACGATGATTCCATAAAATAATGATTTTATTCCAAACATAATACTTTCAAAGAAAATCATTTTGTTAAAACCATGATTAGTTAATCCTAGGCTTCTTAATACGGCAAATTCTTTTTTTCTTAACATTATGCTGGTATTGATGGTGTTAAAGACACTGGTGATACCAATTAGGGTTACTAAACTAATAAAGCCATATAATAATATTTTTATTATGATAATAATATTTGTTTCTTGTTTTTTTCTTTCTTTTAGGTTTTCATAATAACTGTAATTAGTTAGGTTTTCACTTATTTTATCTATGTTTTTAGAGTCGTTGGTATTTAAATAGGTTGTTGCTATGATATTTGGTTTATTTAATAGATTATAGTAATATTCAAATGTTTTTTCGTTTGTGATTATAATTGTATTTAGATATGCACTATAATATTCTAAAAATTTTGGATAAATACTTGTTTTGTATATATCTTTTATTTCTATATTACATAGTTTATTTAATTCTTCTTTAGTTAATTCGAGGTAATCTTTTTCACTGTTGGTACACAATGTTATACTATTAAATTTATTTGTGTATTTATCTATTTTTTTATATTTCCTATTACCGTTTGTATAATTCATTTTATTATATGTAGTGGTTACTATTAGTTTGTCTTCTTTCATGTCAATTTCTTTTTTATATTGGTTATAACTTTTATTATCAATAGAGATGAATGTTACAAAGTCCGTTTCTCTATTTGGGTTAATGTCGGTATTTTTTAGGTATTCGTTAGTTAGATTATTGTTGTTTAGTGTTTTCATAGGAATGACAAATGAGGTAGTTTTGATATAATCAGTAGTGCTTTTATCTTTTATTATTTGGTTAATTAATTCATTATCTTTGGTATTATAATTATTCATGTAAATACTAATATCATATGGGGTGGTACCAATAAATTCTTCGGTTGTTTTGGTTCCTAAATCTAAATAGGTAGAAAAAGAGATGAATGTTACAATGCTAATAAATAATGAGATAATGGTAATACGATATTTTTTCTTATTTCTTTTGATATTTTTTAGAGCAATTTCGCCTTCAATACCAAATATTTTTTTTACTATTCCTAATGTTTTGATTTTCTTTTTATTTATTTGAATATCAGTATTTTGTCTAATAGCTTCAATTGGTGATATTTTACTTGCTTTTTTGGCTGGTATGTATGCTGAAATTATTATTACTAAGGCCATGAATATAATTGGTATGATTACAAATATAGGATATGTTACTAATTCTATTTGATATGGTATTATATCTTTTAATAGGATACTCATGGTTAAGACTACTGCATAAATACCTATATAGGCACTTATAATGCCGATGATGATACCTATTATTCCTAGGATTAAGGCTTCGTAAAGGACACTTAGTTTTAGTTGTTTGCTGGTGGCTCCAACGGAAGAGAATAATCCAAATTGTTTTTTTCTTTCCATTACTGAAATGGCAAAGGAATTATAGATAACAAAAATGCAGGCTACTGATATGATAGATAGAAATATTATCATGAAGCTAGTTAGAAAACTATTGATGTTGTTATATTTACTTTGTCCATATACGGCTAATAATTTTTCGTTATAATTAATTTTACTAGCATCAATATCTAATTTTGTGGCAATGTTATTAATGGTTTTTCTTATGTTTTTTGGATTTTTTAAATTTAAATATATGTTTATACTGTTAGCAGTATTTATTTCATTTTCTTTGGTAAATATGCTAAATCCTGGGGCGTGGTATGGTTCAAATGTTGCATTTGCTCTTTCACAGAAGCCGACTATTGTGTATGGTATAGCAGGTTCGGTAATTAATTCTTCTCCTTCTTGATAACTTATTTCTTGTCCTAGATTTTCTCCTTCAAATATTCTTTTGCCTTTAGATAAATAGATAGTATCTCCTATTTTATAAGTAATATCACTATAAGAGAAGATATGATTTGATAATATTACTTCTTTATTATTATTTGGTAGTCTTCCTTCTGTTATTTTTAATTTTTTTAGGTAATTATTATTTCCTCCAAGTAAAAAGTAATATATTTTGGATGTATTATCACTTTCATAATATCTGGTATAGCCTAGGTTTGTTGAGTAATAATAGTTATCTATTTTTTTATTGTTAGTTAGATATTTTAATTTTGATGGATTCACTTCACTTATGCTTACTTGGTAATTGCCTGTTTTATCAAGTATTTCTTTTATCATTAGTTCTCTAAAGGTTGAACATAATAGTCCAATTCCTACCATTAGGGCTGTGGATAGCATGATTCCTATGATTGATACAATTGTTCTTTTTTTATTTTTGAGCAAGTTTTTAATAGTAAGTTTATTTAGTATCTTCATCTTTAATCACTTTCCTATCACTTACTATTTTTCCATCTTTTATTTCAATGATACGATTTGCATATTTGGTGAGGTTCATATCATGGGTAATCATGATGATTGTTTGATTATACTTGGTGTTGGCTATTTTAAGGAGATTCATTATTTCTAAACTGGCTTTGGTGTCAAGGTTTCCTGTTGGTTCATCACAAAGTAAGATGCTAGGTCTTGCCATTAAGGCTCTTCCTATGGCTACTCTTTGTTGTTGTCCACCTGATAGTTCGTTAGGTAAATGGTTTTTTCTTGCTTTTAAATCGAGTAAATCAAGTAGTTCTTCTAAGTAGGCATTATCTACTTTTTTATTATCTAAGAGGACTGGTAGGCTAATGTTTTCAACGACATTTAGAATTGGTATTAAATTGTAAAATTGATATATTAAGCCTACTTTTCTTCTTCTTAGGATGGCTAGGTCATTGTCATTTTTCTTAAATATGTCTTCTTTATCTATATAGACATGACCTAGAGTTGGTTTGTCTACTGCTCCGAGAATGTGTAATAAGGTGCTCTTCCCACTTCCAGAGGAGCCAATTACGGATACAAACTCTCCTTTTTCAACACTGAAATTGATGTCATCAAGGGCAATGACTTTGGTACTGCCTTTTCCATATACTTTACATAAATTTTTTACTTTTAAAATTTCCATACTATTCTCCCATCTAAATATATTTACATTATATCACAGCAAAAGTTATATACTTTATTTTTTTATTAACAAAATCTTAAGATTTTATTAAATTAAAACTGAGCACTAAAGGGCAATAGCAAAAGTGTATGATTATTAATTTATTATAAAAATAATGCTTGTAAAATTTATAAAGTTAATGTAAGATAAAACCAAGAAGGTGTTAGTATGTATCAATTAAAATATGATAAGGGTTTTAATAAGATAACTAGAGATATTAATTATATTAAGAATGTAAATGATATTCCTAGTAAGATAAGGGAATATATTACTAATACTTCAAATAATAGAATTATTTATGAAATAAAAACTAAAAATCATTTATGTAGTAAGTGTTTACAAAAACTAGATAATAATTATTACTGTGATAAGTGTCATGTTAAGCATGTAATAAGTAATAAATTAGATGTTATTAATGTAAATGAGGTTAGTATTTTTAATGATGATTTAAAAGACATTAAGGCTAATTATATTTTTTTTGATGTAACGAAAAATGGTATTTATTTATATTTTATTAGGGAGACTATTTCTTATATAATGCCATATTCTTATTTGAATAAAACAAGTAAGTTAGATGTTTTTAAAGTTTATTTTATTGAGAAAGATGGTATTACTGATGTTATTAATAATGACTATATTGCTTATAAAGAGGCAATTGAATGTTTAAATGATACAGATAATTTTAATGATGTTACGGATAAAATGATTAATTTTTTTGAAACTCCATATGATGCTTATTTGTATGTAGATAATCTAAAAGAACTTAAAAACACTTGTTATAAGTATAGTTTTATATGGGAAGCAATGGATTATTTAAGTAAAAATGATAGTTATGATTTAAAGATGTTAACAATTAATCCAATATGTTATAGGGAGTTTGAATATTTAATTAAAATGAAATTGTATCAGTTGGCTTTTACTAGTGTGAACTATTTTAAATATGAAAAGAATTTTAAAAAGATATTTGGAGTTTCTAAAACTCTATACCCTTTTATGATTAGAAATGATATTTCTTATTATGAATTATGTGCTTTGAGATTATATCCTCATGAAGATATTGATTTGATTAAATTTATTAGTAGTGATTTATATACTTTTGAATGTATATTAAAAATAGCTTCGATTAATTTAAAGAAGCTTAAAGAATATTTTGATAATAATAAATTGGCTTATGGTTATATATATGAGTATTATGATTATCTTAGTTATGCTAGTTTTTTAGGGTTAAATTTAAAGGATAAGAAGGTGTTATTCCCTTTAGATTTGATGCTAGAACATGATAAGTTATATTTGCAAATGACTATATTAAAGAATCCAGATATTGAGAATAAAATCTTTGAGACGGCAAAGTTATTATCGTTAAATACTTATGAGGATGATGATTATATTATATATCCGGCTGATTCTGTTGAGAGTTTGATTGAGGAAAGTGAGATGCAGGCTAATTGTGTGAAAACTTATGGTGAATATATTGCTAAGAATATTTGTCAAATATATTTTTTGAGAAAGAAGAATGATGTGAATAAGTCATTTGTTACTATTGAAGTGAAGGATAATAAGGTGGTTCAGGCTAGAATTAAATATAATGAATTGCCAACGGAAGAAGTAAATAAGGTAATTAGAAAATGGGAAAAAGGATTTAAGGTTATTTATAAAAATAGTAATTAGATAATTTTTTTAGTAAAGTTATCTTTTTTTTTATACATTTTTTGTTTTCTGTGTTATAATTGATATATGCTTGTGTGGCGGAACTGGTAGACGCGCTGGACTCAAAATCCAGTATTAGCAATAATGTGTGGGTTCGATTCCCACCACAAGCACCAGATTGATGGGAAACTCGAACTTTTCGAGTAGTAATAAATGCTAGCTAGAAATAGTTAGTTTTTTTAATATAAATTTTATTATATAAAAAGATTAGTTGTATTTCAAACTAATTTAATCAACAAATTGACTATCTAAGTTTTGTCAATACTAAATTTATAAAAATATTATACTACGACTAAAATCACGAAAATAGGCATTTTTTTAAAATTTTCGTGTATTATAGTGATATATGTGATAAAATGAATTTGTTAATTTATTTTGAATGTTGTATTATTTTTACACATTGTATATAACATTCTTAATATTTTTGTTGAACACGCAGTTAGGTTTTCATAGTAATGTTTGCCTTCTGCTTTTTTTGTTAAATAATAATTATAAACGGGATGGTTAGGACACTGATGACCTAATTTAACTACCATTTGACTAATATTAAATAATATCCATCTTGCATATTTATTTCCTCGTTTAGAGATTGTTCCATGAACATTAATACTTTTTCCTGATTGTATAATTGTTGGATCTAACCCACAAAAAGCAATTAATTGTTTATGGTTATCAAACCTAGTAATATCCCCAAGTTCTCCAAGTAATTCAGTTGTTAATACTTCTCCAATACCATAAAATGAATTGATAATATTAAAGTAAGGTGATTCTTTTGCTGTTTCAATCATCTTGTCTTTTAACTCATTTATTGTCTTAATGTTTTCTTGTAAAACACTTGCCATATCTGATAAGTTTTTAACATCTGAATGATCTTTATCTACTCCTGGATAAGAATTAAGAGAAATCTCTTTAATTTTATTTGCTAATCTTTTGTAATAATAATCATGTCTTGAATTAGTTTTATATAAATTATTATATAAAGCATCAATTCTTTTTTCTTTAACAATATAAGCATGAGGAAATGTTTTTATAAAGTTTAAAGCTGTTTCTTCATAGATTCTACTACCTTTAAATATTTCTTCAAACTCTGGAAAACAAATATTAATCAATCTCTTATATCTATTTTTACAACTAACATTTAACTGTGTTAGATAAAAATACTGTCTTGTCATCGCTTTTAAATTAGCATATAAATCTTTCTTTGATAAATCGTGATATTCTACTTCATTAACAAAAAATAACTTGGCTAATCTCATACAATCTTTAGTATCTGTTTTCGTTTTTCTTAAAGTATCATAATTGTTTTTAGTAGTTAAACTATTGATTACCAAAGTATTAAAATTATTCTCTTTAAAATATCTTTCTACTGGCAAATGATAGATTCCTGTTGATTCCATGAATATTGTTAAATCTTCTAATTTAAAACTATTAATCTGATTTTTCAATTCATCAAAATCCTTTATATTATGTTTAATTTCTTTTGGTTCAATTAAAACCTCTCCATACTCTGTAGATAACATTACCATACTTTTACATTTTGCAACATCTACACTTAATACTGCTCTCATTACTTACTCCTTTCTGAATTTAAGTCTTCTGTTTCCACCATTATTTCATCAAGCTTGTTATATAGATTCTTTGACCTCACTATCTTAAACTAAATTAATAATAGAAATAAAAGCTGAACTGTCAATTTGTTAGATTCTAAGACCTCTGTAATTTGCCGTTCTCACTTAAACTCTTAGTAAATAATTTAACATAAAAAATAAGATATAAATATTAAATTATTTACATCTTAAAGTATACTTGTAATTTGTTAAATAATTAACCTTTTGTTTTTTTTCTTTAATTTAATTATTAAAGCTGAAGTAATATGTGTAATCAATATCACTATCAAAATGCTTAGATATGGATAATTATTTATATTTTTATACAACAAAGATATAACAAAAATTACCATAGGATGTATTAAATAATAATATTTAGAATAAGTACCAAATTGGAAATTTAATTTCATGCTATTAGTAATATAAATAGATGAAATAAATAAGTAGTAAGTTAATGGTATACAAGATAATAAAATGTTACTATTGAGTCTATCAGTATCATGTAATAATATTGCTTCAAAAGTTAATAAGAAAAATGAAACAATTAATTTAAGAAAACAATATTTTGAATATGCCTTTTCCTTTGTACCTACATAATAACCTAATACTACATAAAATAATCCAAAGAATAAGAAGTTTCTAGTGGTAAAGAAAATATTATAGTAATAAGATAATATTCTTTTTATTGATAATGGTAAAACCCCATAATAAGTTTCTGTTGCCCCAAATAATAATAATATAAAGGAAATTATTAATAAATATTTTATATTAAATTTTTGTTTCCATTTTTTTAAAACAATCAAAGAAAATATTATTGCAGGAAAATACCATAAATGATAATAAACTCCTGTATAGCATAAAGCGACCAACACTATAATAGGTAATAATATTATTGATAGAATAATTAGTAAGGGTAAAGTAATATTGATTTTTAATATATACTCATTTATGATTGGCATATACTGAATTATTGTGCCTATTATTACAGGTATGTACAACAAACTCCAAACAAAATATAATGGTATTGTTTTCTTTATGTATTCTTTTATATAATTTTTATTTACTTTCTCCTTTTTGGCAACAAAATAGCCAGTTATTATAAAAAATATAGGAACACATATTCTTGTAACTATATTATTAAATGCTAAATCTAATTCGTTTGAAGAGTTAAGAAATGGATGCAAATGTAGTATGATGATTAAAATTGAAGATATATATTTTAAAATGTTTAAGTTTTGATAATTTAATTTATTTATTCTATAATTTCTATCTATATTTTTTTGAATAAATATAGTAACAAGACTAAAACAAATTATCATTAAAACAATAGAAAAAGGATTGCCTAAACCATTTTCAATTTGAAACACATTTATCAATTTTAAAAATAATATCAATATAGTTATTATTGATATAATTACTATTTCACTTTTATATTTCATATTTAAACCACTTCTAACTCCAAGAATATTATTTTCTAACAATTATATTACATTGGTGATGTAATCCATAAATAGCCAAAAATTATTATACTAATTATTATTATCGTAGTAATTACTATAAAAGGTATCATCTGTTTTTTTCTTTTCCTTTTATAAATGCTAATACATCAGCAACAAATAAGAATAAATATATTGTTAACAAATACAAAGTAAATCCCATAAACTACTCCTCAGTACGACAAATTACTATTTATTTGTTCCATCTATGTAATTATATCACGATTTTAACAGATTTTTATCACTAATTTGTAACATTCAAGATTCATTCAACATTTTAAAGTATATATCCAACTGTTGGAAGTAAAATATAACCTCGTAACCACTTTAATTAACTGAGTTAAATAAAAGTATGGTAGAGTTCTTCCGTATTTTTAAATCAATTTTGCGAGTGCAAAATAAGAAATCACAGCACTTCTATCTCTTTATTTATAGGAAATAAAACAACTATCAGGTGTTATTTCCATACCCTTTATATAATATGGATCTTCACTACCTTTTGCAATAATTATTTTAATATATTTCTTGTTACTTTCTTCCAATGCAACCATATCATAAAGTTCTAAAGTTGATGGCATAATATTATTTTTTATTCTATCTTTAATAGTTCGTTGTAATAAATCAATATTATCTTTATCATTTACTCCAATATAAATATTGCTACCATTAGATTTAAGAATGAAATATCTTCTTTTTCAAATTTATCTGTTAATTTTACTTTAAATTCATTTCTTACATCTTCAATTACATCTATCATTTTTTGTCTCCTAATTTTTGTAATTAAATTATATCATGACGCAAGGAATGCCACAAGAAAAAGTCGTAAAAATTTTTTATCTATTTTAGTATTTCCATGGTATACTTATATTAGCTAGTAGTTTATTACTACCTATTATTTAGATAAATAAAGGTTATGGCACCATTGGTGAATCTATTCAAACTATTCGAACTTTTAATACATTTTCAGTATAAAATATGACTGATTTTTTATGCAATAAAATCCTCTTAGTAATTTTGACAACACAAAAAATATATAAAATTAAGTTTCAACGATTAATCAAAGTATAAAAAGTTTTGAAGATTTACATAAAAAGGATAGTTTTATATATCTCCCCCACTTTGGAAACACTATCTAGATAAATAATTAAATGGTTTATAATATAAAAAGTATGATAAAATGGTTTTAAAGAAATGAAAAAATAGTTAGGAGAAATTATGACTTATATATGGGAATATGATACTCCTTTAGAGTTTGATAATATGTTAATAAGTAGTGATGATAAATATTTAACTGGTTATGGTGGTGAAATTAAAAATAAGATTGCTATTTTAACACATGGAAAAATGATATGAGTAAGTATTTTATTTCTAAGAAAGGAACTATATATGATAAGATGTAAATGGTGTAATTTAAATAATCCAATATATGTAGAATATCATGATAAGGAATGGGGAGTTCCTAATTTTGATGATAATTATTTATTAGAATTATTAATATTAGAATCGTTTCAGGCAGGATTGTCTTGGGAATGTATTTTAAATAAAAGAAAATCTTTTAAAATTGCTTATGATAATTTTGATATAGATAAGATTGTCCTCTATGACGATAAGAAAATAAAGGAATTATTGGAAAATAATAAGATTATAAGAAATAAGTTAAAGATAAAGGCTAGTATTAATAATGCTAAGATATTTAAGAGTATTCAAGAAGAATATGGTAGTTTTTATAACTATTTAACTACATTTACTAATAATCAATTGTTTTATGAAATAGGTAAAGTAACAAATAATTTGTCTCACTCTATTTCAAGAGATTTAATAAAAAGAGGTATGAAATTCGTAGGATCTACTATTATATATTCATATTTACAGGCTGTGGGAATTATTTATTCACATGATAAGGAGTGTTATTTGTATAAAAAAAAATAGAACAAAAAGCAATTATTAATTATATTTTTGTCTTTTATTCTTTTGCTCTAGGATGTGTTTTATAGTAAACTTCTTTTATTTTTTCATTAGTAACATGGGTATATATACTAGTAGTAGATAAGGAACTATGACCAAGTAATTCTTTTACATGCATTATATCTGCTCCTTCATTAAGTAAATGAGTGGCAAATGTATGTCTTAATACATGGGGTGATATTTTTATATCTAAGCTACATTTATTTATAATTTCATTTAATATTTTTCTAATACTAACAACTGAAATGTTTTTTCCAAATCTATTTAATAGTAAATAATCACATGTTTGACCATTTAATAAACTAATACGACCATTTTTTATGTAATTATTTATTGCTTCTTTACAATATTTTCCATAAAAAACATATCTATCTTTATTACCTTTACCTCTTACTTTAATAGAATTATTGTTAAAATCAATATCATTAATCTTAATGTTAACAAGTTCACTAACTCTAACTCCTGTTCCATAAAGCAATTCTAGTATTAACCTGTCTCTTTGTCCTTTGGGGCTATTATCAGGTATTTCAAACATTTTATCTAATTCGTATTCATTAATAAAGCGAGGTAGTTTTTCTTCTTTTTTTGGATTTTCTAATAAGTTAAAAATATTATTTTCTAATATATTATTTTTTTCTAAGTAATTATAGAATGTTCTAATTGAGCTATACTTTCTGGCAATAGATCTTTTGGATAATTTTTTTTTATATAAATACTTAGAATATTCTTCTACTATTTTATAATTACTGTTTTTTATATCTATATTATTTTTTTTTAGAAATTCTAAATAATCATATGTATCTTTTTTATAACTGGTAATTGTATAAGGGGAATATCTTTTGTTATCTGTTAAATAAGAAATAAAATTATTTAAATAGGTGTTATATTTATTATTATTGTTCATCTTTTTTTGCCTTTATCTTGGTATAGACCATCGACTAATGGTTTATCTGTTAGTTTGCTTCTAACACTTTTTAAATCTTCTATATCATATACTGAAAATATTTCATCTAAATCTAATGTATCTAAAATATCATCAATCTCATTATTATCACTTTCAAACTTGCTTATGTGTTCTTCCATAGTATCATGTTTGAAATTATTTTTTACTACTTTATTTTTAACTTTGATACCTTCTTTTTTTAATTTAAAGTATATATCTCTTTTTTTTCGATAAGTATTTAGATATTTAGTTACTTTAATCTCTAGGTCATTTTTTATTTCTTCAATGAGACTCTCTTTTACATTAACACTTACTTTAGAATATAGCATGTATATAAATCTTCTAAGTTCATTGATATTACTGCTTTTTCTTAAATAATTACTATATTTTTCTATTAATTCTTTAGTATCGAATACATCATTTTTATATAATATATTCATTGTTTTTTCTGTTTTTGTTTCCCCGATTAAATAAGTATATTTTATTTTTGCATCGAAGATGACTTTATCAAAAAGATCTTCTAAATGGTTAATTAGTTCTCTTTTATTATTAAATTGTGAAGTAAACTCATCTATTTCATTTATATTTTTATTACTTTTTTTAATTACTTTTTTATCACCATCATTGAATATAGCAATTAGTTCATATGTATATTTCATAAATTCCTCCTACTTAATAATATCTATAATAATATCTTTTTCTTTGGTTTTTTTTGAAGTTATTTCAAAGGCGGTTAAGACATTTTCAAATGATGTAATGATTTTATTACTATATATTGTACATAATGAGTCATTGGTATTAATGTAATCGTTGATTTTTTTGTTAATGACAATGCCTACAGAATAATCAATGATGTCATTTAGTTTTTCTCTTCCTGCTCCGATAATCTTACAAAATTCGCCTAACATGTAGGCATCTATATTAGTTAAGAAACCATTGATGGTGGAATATACTTCATATTTATATTTAGTTTTTGGCAATTTATCAATGTCGCCACCTTGATATTTAATTAATTCATAGAATTTATCTAAAGCATTGCCATTTTCTAAAGATGCTACTACTTTTTCTTTAGCTTCATTTAGGGAGATTTCTAATCCTAAATGTACCATATAAGTGGCTAGGGTTATGCATAGTTTAGTTAATTTTTTTTCACCATGGCCTTTTAATACTTGAATGGCTTCTTCTACTTCTAAACTATTTCCTATATGTGTGCCAAGTGGTGTATTCATGTCAGTTAGGATGCATATTACTTTTCTATTATAGTATTTACCTATATTTATCATGATATGAGATAATTTTTTAGCATCTTCTATGTTTTTTATCAATGCTCCCTTACCTACTTTTACATCTATAACTATATCAGTTGCTCCAGAGGCTATTTTTTTGCTCATAATGGATGATGCTATTAGAGGAATACTTTCAACTGTACCAGTTACATCCCTTAGGGCATATATTTTTTTATCCGCTGGGACTATGTCTTTTGTTTGGGTGGCAATTCCACAGTGTATCTTTTTTATTTGGCTTATAAATTTCTTTTCGGTTATGTTAATAGTATAACCTGGGATGGATTCTAATTTATCCGCGGTGCCTCCTGTATGTCCTAGTCCTCTGCCACTCATTTTTAGAACATTGACCCCTAGGGATGCAACAATTGGAACAACGATTAAGGTAGTTTTATCACCTACTCCTCCTGTTGAATGTTTATCTAACACGTGTTTTCCTATTGATTTAGTATCGATTGTTTTGCCACTTAAAATCATGTATTTAGTTAAATAATTAATTTCACTAGTGCTCATTCCATTAATACATATTGCCATGAGTAAGGCACTCATTTGGTAATCACAAATAGTTCCTTTGACATAACCCTCTATTATGAATTTGATTTCTCTTTCGTTTAATTCAATATTTTTTCTTTTTTTATTAATTATTTCAATTATTTCCATACTAAATCTCCTTATAATTTGAGATGAATAAATCTTGTTCATTATCTATCTCTTCTTCTATTTCTATTTTAGGTAAGTCTTCTATTGTACTCATTCCAAAATAATCTAAGAATAAAGATGTTGTTTTATATAGTGTTGGTCTTCCTGGTAAATTGGCTTTGCCACATTCTTTGATAAATCCTTTGGCAATAAGTTTTCTTAATTGATAAGATGTATCTACACCTCTTAGTTCGTCTATTTTTGCTCTTGTAATTGGCTCATTATATGCGATAATTGCTAGGGTTTCTAAGGCTTGTTGGGATAGGGTGTTTCCTGTTTCGGTATCAATTAATTGTTGGAAATATGAAATATGTTCTTCTTTTGTGCTTAGTTTAAAGGCATTTCCTAGGTATTTTATTCTAAGACCTCGGTCGATGTTTTCATATTTATTTTTAAGTGATATGATTAACTTTTTAGCATCTTCTTCACTTATTTTTAAAATACGAGATATGTCTTTAATGGTTAAGCCTTCGTCTCCTTCTATATATAGTAATCCTTCTAATACTCCTTCTAAATTCATAATATCACTTACTTTCTAAACTCAAAATAATTTCATCAAAGTTATGTTTTTGTTCTATTTTTAAGGTGTTATCTTTAGCCATTTCTAATATACTTAAAAACGTTACAATTATATAATCTTTTTCTTTTTTATCAAATAAATTGCTAAACTTTATGGTATGTTCTTTTTTTAAAATATTATATATTTCTTCTTTTCTAACTTTTACACTATACTCTTTTTTTGTGACTTTAGTATTAAGAGGTTTCATGTACTTTTGTCTTTCTAAGAAACTTTTAAAGGCTTCGAGTAAAATGTCAACATTACTTTGACCTTTCATTTGGGTGGTGTCTACATTATAGTTATTAATATTTTCTGGTAATTTAATATATATTTTTTTTCTTTTTGATTCGTATTCTTTAAAATAACTAGTTACTTCTTTATATTTTTGGTATTCTACTAATTTTGATATTAGTTTTTCTTTGGTTAATTCTTCTTCACTGTCGATTGTTTCTTCATTGTTGGTTGGAAGTAATGACCTAGATTTAATAACCATTAATTCACTCGCCATGACTAAATATGATGATGCTACATCAATATTTAATTCTTGCATTTTATTAATATAATCTAAATAATCTTTGGTAATTTCTGTTATGGATATATCATATATATCAATGTTAGATTGTTTTATTAAATGAAGTAATAAATCAAGTGGGCCTTCAAACTCATTTATTTTAATACTGTAATCTAATTCATTTTGCATAATTATCACTGCATCCTTTATATTAATTATAGCATGAATATGTAATTTATGGTATAATTTTTTTAGGTGATTGTATGAAGAAGTTTAATATGATAGATGAATCTTTTGTGTGCGAAAATTGTCAGGCAAAAGTTATGCCTTTGGGTTATACAGCGAGGGATCACTGCCCAAACTGTTTATATTCTAAACATTTAGATATATTTCCTGGTGATAGACAAAATTCTTGTCAAGGTTTGATGGAACCTATAGGAATTAAAAAATATAAAAACACTTATAAGATTATTTATAAGTGTACTAAGTGTCATGAAATACATAATAATATCATGGCTAATGATGACAATTATGATTTAATAATTAAGTTATCTAGTAACTTAAGGTAAAACTGGTAAAATCATAATAAAGATAAATATTATTATTACAATAAGGATAAGTATTTGGGTATCTTTAGATATCTTAATAGTCATCTTTTTTTTCTTATTTATATCTTGGTTAGATATATATGTTTTGGTGTAATTGGTTTGCATATCATAAATGGGTTGTTCTTCATAAAATTTCTCGGTAACATCTAAATTTTGCTCATTTTGTACTTGTTCTTTATTTGTTTGATTAACTGTTTCGTTGTTTGTGTGATTATTGGTTATGTTATTTACTTGATTGGTTGGCTCAACTGGTACTTGTTTTTGTACTTGGGGTTGATTAGGTACTTCTTTGGTTGGTTCAAGTAAATTGTTTACACTCATTGAAGAATTAATTTCTTCATTACTTTTTATATTGACATTAGTAGCATTATTCATAGTCATATTTGGATTGCTCAAGGCTGTATTATAATTTGTTGTAGCACGATATGTTGCTACGGGTTGTTCATTTTGTTTTATTTGAAAATCTTCATTTAACTTTTTTAAAAGTTCTTCTCTTTCATTCATATATAAACCTCATTTCGTAGGACATTATTATAACACATTTTAAAATTAAAACTCAAGTTTTTTTACTTAAGTTATAATTTCCATATATCATCATCTGTTTTAAAAGCATTGGTTCCTTCATTTGTTTGGATATTTTTATTAACATTTTCACCTTCTGGCATATGAATTGTCTCAGGAGATGGTGCTGGTTTATCAAAATTAATTCCTGCAAAAATTGGATGATTAGGTGTTTGATTTACAGTTTCTTGTGGTGTTTCAATTTGATTAGCTTCTACAGGTTCGATATTGTTAACAGGTGATACAATGTTACTATTTACTGAAACACTTTCTGGTGCTTGTCTTACTGTAGGCATGTCATTAACCATAGGAATATCTTCTATAACTGGTTGTTCTATTTGATTTTCAACAATAGGTGTATTAATTGGTATTGTATTTTCTACAGGGATATTTTCTTGTACTTGATTTGGTGTAGGCATATCCCAGCTATTATATACAGGCATTTCATGAACATTTGGCATTGTATTATTTTCTACGATGTTTTCATTAATTGTATTTTGAGGCACCTCTGTCATTTCAGGGTGGCTTACAATGTTTTCGTTTGGCATACTAATATTATTATTAACTTCTTCTTTTACGTTCATGCTTGGCATGTCAAAGCCACTGATTACTTGATTAGTATTTACTTCTTGTTGTTTTACAAGAGGTTCAACAGGAACATTGTTCATGGTATTTACTGATTCTTGTCCTATATTATTTCCTGTTATGTTAACTGATGAAAATGTTGATAAATTTGGTCTTTCACTAATATTTGCTCCATAAGAAGATTCGAAATTATTTACTGTATTATTATTAGTGTTAACATTAGTATCCATATTCATGCTAGTATTATTCATATTATTATTTATATTGTTGTTTAAGTTAATAGTATTATCTGTATTGGTTGGTTCCTCTGTATTTTGAACTATATTGTTGTTCATTTCTGGCATAGCAATGTTATTTTGTTCCATTGTAGGCATATTCGTATTCATTTCTGGTGCTGTATTATTAATATTATTACCACCTTGGATATTAACTATATTAGGTGCCTCAAGTGGAGCATCATTCTTAGCTAAAGTATTTTTCTCTTTCTTCTTTTTCTTATCTCTTCTATCTGCAAAAAAACCAATAATAGTAATTATTAATAAGATTAATACTACTAATATCCATATATAATTTAATTTTAAAAATTCTAAAAAACCCATTTTCTTATTCCTCCTAATATAATATAAGAATAACACAATTTTTTACTTTATGCAATAGATTTTTATAACAAAATTGTAAATGAATTATAACAGCGTAGCAAAAGAAAAAACCTAAACTTTAATATTTAGGTTTTAGATTTATAACTAGATTATCTTCATCACTAATAATATTGCCTTCTAAGATGCTTTGTTCATAGACATAACCATTTCCATTTATGGTGTAATTGATATCCATTAATTTTAATAGGCTGATAACTTCTTTATATGAGTATCCTATTAAATTAGGTACCCTTTTATCATAATTATTAGTAAGCAAGAATACTCTATCTCCTTTATATATTATGTTATCTTGACTAGGATATTGTTTGATTATTTTATCTCCATCACCTAGAATGACAACGTTTATTCCCATGTTTTCTAATTCTTTTTTAGTATTTGCAGTGTTGGCACTGGAATATGATTTTACTGTATATTCTTCATTAGAAGATTTAGATACAACATCTTTATTATCGATATTTAGGTAATTGTTGATATTTTTAATTACTTCTTTGGTTGGTTCAGCTAGATAGTTGGTGGCAGAATCTTTAGGTCTTTTTAAGGCTGTATATATTATTACTTCTGGGTCATCTTTAGGAAACATTCCTGAGAATGAGTAGATATATTCATCTAGGTATTTGCCTTGTTTGTAATCAAATATTTGGGCTGTACCAGTCTTAGCAATTAGGTCGATTCCCTCTATTCTATAGGCTCCTCCAGTACCTGTGCCATTTCTATTGTTAACTACATTGGCCATTAAATCTTTTAATTTATTAACGGTCTCGATGCTGGCAATGGTATTTATTACTCCTCTTTTGCCTTCATATAGTGTTTTATTGGTACTGCTATCAGTTATTTTAGAGACAATATATGGTTTTAACATTTTACCTCCGTTGGCTAAGGAAGTTAGAGCTTGGATATGTTGCATTGGGGTTGTGGTGATGCCTTGTCCATATCCTGCCGTGGCAACTTCGATGGGATAATTAAATTCTATTGTCCCTGCTAGTTCGCCTTTTATGGTGTAACCTGTTTTTTGGCCAAAGCCATACTTGGTGAAGCAACTTTTTAGGTTGTCTTTATTTATTGTTGTTTCTAGGATGTCGGCAATTGCTGTATTGGAAGAAAGTGCAAAGCCTTGGTCGTAAGTAATGACGCCCCATCCTTTTTTATTCCAGTCTTTAATGATAGATACTTTATTAGTTTTCATATCAGTAAAACTTTTGCTTCCTGATAAGTAGGTGGTGTCTCCTTTATAATTTCCACTTTCAATAGCACACATGTAGGTAAATATTTTCATTGTAGAGCCTGGTTCATAGGTGTTAGCAACGAAGGGGTCTAAGTAAGAAGTCATATTTCTTAGGTTGGGATCAAATGAAGGAGTCGAAGAATTTGCTAGGATGGCTCCAGTTTTAGCATCAGCCACGATCATCAAAGCCCATTCGGCTGAGGAAGTAGCTTGTATGTTTTTGACCGCACTTTCTACAAATAATTGGATGTTGCTATCTATTGTTAGGTATATATTATCTCCGTCATGAGCATCTATTTTATATTCACGACCATTTGGTATTTTATAACCGTATTTATCTTTTTCATATTCAACATATCCCGTTTTTCCTTTTAAAACTTCATCGTAATACCCTTCTATACCAAGTTCTCCTACTTGAAATTCTAAGTTGTTACTATCTTTCTTTTTCACTGTATAGCCTAAGGTATAAGAAGCATAGTCTCCATTAGGGTAATATCTTTTATAACTTTTAATAAAATCTATTCCAGGTAGTTCTAGTTTTTCTATTTTATCTTTATCTAATTCACTTAGATTTCTTCCACCAGGTCCAAGTTCTACTTGATATACGCCTTCTTTATTTAACAAGGCTAAGATGGTGTCTTTTTCCATGTTAATAAGAGGGGCTAGACTTTCGGCTGTTTTTTCTTTATCAACAACGTGCATTGGTTTGCTACTGCCTTCGCTTCTTTTTTCACTTAAGTAGGCAATTACTGTATAGCTAGCTACGTCTTGAGCAAGTATTTCACCTTTATTATCATATATTCCTCCTCTTGATGGCATGATAATTTCTCTTGATGTATTTCTATTTTTGATGAATTCTTTAATGGTTACATCTCCCATGCTAAAGTTAGCAAGACATAGATAACATAAGCGCATAATAAAAAAAAGGAATAAAATACAAACACAAACTAAAAACAAAGCACTGGTTTTTACTTTATTTGTATTAACTCTCCTTCTCATAGATATCCCCCTAATCCTTGATTGTTTTGATGTTATCATTATTGTAAGCAAGCCCCATATTTGATGCTACGTTGAAAACATTTTCTAATGAAACCATTTCATTTATTATCATGGTTAAGCTTTGGTTGTTATTTTCCTTTTTATTAACTTGTTCTTTTAATTTTTCTACTTCAAAATTAACTTTAGATAAAGTTGTTTGTCCAAATATTATACCTATAACTAAAACAATAACTAAAAATATATAAAAACGTAGTAAAAATCTTTCTAATTTAGAAAAATATTTTATTTTTGTCTTAGTCATAATGTATCACTTAATCCTTTCTATTACTCTTAATTTAGCACTTCTACTGCGATTATTCTCAGTTAATTCTTTGTTGCTTGGTGTTATTACTTTGGTATTTATTAGTTTATAATTAGGTAAATATTCTTCTGGTATAAAAGGTAGGTTATTTAGTTCTTGATTAACTTTAGTGTATTTATTGAATATTTCTTTGACTATTCTATCTTCTAAGGAGTGGAATGTAATAACACAGATTCTACCATTTATGTTTAATAGTTTTATTGCATCTTCTAAGGATGTTTTTAAAACGTTTAATTCATCATTTACTTCAATTCTAATAGCTTGAAATACTTTTCTAGCAGGATGTGATTCTCTCATTGCTTTAAATGGGATACTGCTTTTGATAATGTCTACTAGTTCTAAGGTAGTAACAATTTCTTTATTTTCTCTATATTTTACGATATTTGAAGCAATTTTCTTAGCATATTTTTCTTCACCATATTTATAAAATATATCTGTTAATTCTTTTTCACTGTAATTATTTACTACTTCATAAGCACTTAAACTACTATTTTGATTCATTCTCATATCTAATCTAGCTTCGTTATGGTAACTAAAACCACGACTGGCAATGTCTAGTTGGGGACTAGATACTCCTAAATCATATAATATTCCGTCAACATAATGAATGTTGTTTTCTTCAAGTCTTTTTTTTATGTTAACAAAATTATCATTAATTATTTTGAAATTGTTGCCTACCTTACTTAGTTTTAGATTACTAGTTTGGCAGGCATCAATGTCTTGATCAAAGGCGAAAAGATACCCCTTTTGTATCCTTTTTAAAATCTCGCTGCTATGTCCTGCGAATCCTAAAGTTGCATCAACATATATCCCATCTTCTTTTATATTTAAATTGCTAATACTTTCTTCTAATAAAACACTATAATGCATAATTACTCCAATGTCATATCAAATAGATTTTCACATATGTCTTCTAAAGACTTTTCATTTTCTTGCATTAAGCACTCAAACTTATGTAAATTCCATATTTCTAGGCGATCATTAACCCCAATGACGGCACATTCTTTTTTTAAGTTAGCAAATTCTGTTAAATTAGATGGAATATTAATGCGACCTTGTTTATCAAATTCGCATACCGTGGCTCCTGTTAAAAAAAATCTCATGAATGTTCTGGCATCTTTTTTAGTGAAAGATAAGGTTTTTAGTTTTTCAACTAGTTTATTCCAATTAACCATAGAATATATAGATAAGCAACCATCTAGTCCTCTTGTTAGTACAAATGAATTACCAATTTCTTCACGGAACTTAGAAGGTATAATTAATCTACCTTTTTCATCAATATTATGGTGATATTCTCCAATCAACATTGAAATCCCCCACTTTCTCCCACTTCGAACCACTTGATAACTACATTCTACTATTATTTAGTATATTTGTAAATACTTTTTTGAAAATTTTACATTATTTTACAAAATAATTATTTTTATTATCTTTTATTATCAGTATAATAAAACAGTATAAATATATATTCATACTGTTTTTAAGATTTATATAAATTATTTTTTATGTTATTTGCTACTCGCATTTTAGTTTTTTAGAGTTATTATTGTTATTAATATTATTCAGTAATGGAAAGAACAGTGCGAAAGCCGTATAATGTATAAGATTGTCCGCCTCCTCCATCTCTACTTGAATAAGCAAAAATTCCCGCCGTATCAAATGCCATATTATTAGCTCTGTTTCCACGAGCAAACCACGGAGTGCTACTGTTTAAGGAAGTATATATATCATCATACCAACCTGCTGTTTCCCCTGTTGCATCTCCTAGGTGACTAGCACTGACACTAGTTCCAGAGTATATATCTATATGTTCTAATGGTACTCCACTTACTGTCAATCCTGAACTTCCTGCTGTTTTATTATAATTTCCCATCACATAATCCTCTGCTCCACCTGACATATCATATACTCCCGTTATGTTACCAGTAGTTGATGCCAACATTCCTTTTGCAGTGTTATAAACATTACAGGTTGTAACTTGACTTGTACCTGCAGAAGCACCACATCCTGTTTTAAAAACAGAATCATAATAATTATTTACTCCTATATTAATTAAACCCAATCCATAGTTACTTTGTTTTAAATAAGCTACAGCTCCCCATTCAATATTTTTTATAACATGAGAATCAGTTTTATTTATGCTATGAGATGTAATATAATTAACTGAACTAAATGATAATGCAGACGAATACATAGCTGATATATTTTGTCTTGTTATTGGCACTAAACTTGGTTTTATTGTTGGCGTTGTAGTACTTCCTGTTGTTTCAAACTTTCCTACCCAGATTCCTTTATTCATATCATATACTCCTGTGATATTACCACTTGTTGATTGTCCTGTATTTGTTTTATAACTTGTACCTGAACCTCCACCTGTATAATAGGAATTGTCATTATAAATTATATCTGTTATACCTAATCCATATATACTTTGTTTTAAATAAGCAACTGCTCCCCATTCTATATTTTTCATCATATGAGAGTCTGCACTACTTACGCCATTAGTAGTCAAATAATCTGTTGACCTAATTAATTTTGATGTATTATACATTTCAGCAACAGTTATATAACTTAGAGATGTAATTCCAGGTTTTACTGTTGGTGTAGTTGTACTTCCTGTCGTTTCAAATTTTGCTACCCATATCCCCTTTAATTCTGTTTTATTACCTTGCGAATTTATCATAGTAAATGCTGGATGTGTATACCAATTACCATTACTTTTGTTTTGACATGTTTCTGCCCCATTTGATGCATATGTACATGTTACTGTTCCAGTAGTACTTGTTCCATTTTCAAACGTTACTTCTATTACTTGAGTCTGTGTATTTGATGCATATGTAGCATTAAATAATTTATATTTATATCTTGGTATCCATACATAATATGCTAGTATATCGTTTTCTGGAATTGTTGTTCCACCATCTGCATTCATGTAAGTATCTCTTTTTGAAGATGTTACCATAACAGCATTAGCCCATTTTTGATTATCATAATCATACCAATTGTTATATGCTCCATACTCATCTGCTTTTATCCAATTAGTTCCATTATATGTTATTGGAATCATTCCTTCTGCTAGAACTGGTCTATTTGCTCCACTTGGATCTTCATCCAATTTTTGTTTATCAGTCAAACAATAATAACTCATATAACCATCTTCATATTTTTTTATACAACTATCATCAACTGTTG
>HF996818.1 GCA_000432575.1 Clostridium sp. CAG:762 | reverse complement strand
TAACAAGTAATGGAATAAATCAAAGTGATTCCCACATGATGAAAAATATAGAGTGGGGAGCAGTGGCATATTTAAAACAAAGTAATTATGGATTAGGGATAATAGAAATTGGTGCGAATAACAATTATAATTATAGAACAGGGTGTGGTATTGCCAAAAGTGGAATGGGATCAGGAGGTACTGGCACTAGTTATAAAACAAATATAGGACAATCAACAAGTGGTAATATTACAGGAGTATATGATATGTCAGGTGGAGCATATGAATATGTCATGGGAAATTATAATAAACAAGCAGGAAGTTCAGGACTAACCGTAAGTGGAGTACCAGCAGAACATATAGATATATATTCAGGAACAAGTGTTGCAGCAAGCCACCTAGGGGATGCAACTGGCGAGACAGCAGGCTGGTATAGTGACGTCGCGGCCTTTGTTTACTCTTCTAACCCTTGGTTCGCGCGCGGAGGCCACGACAACTATGCGGATAGTGCGGGCGTGTTCTACTTCCTTTACGGCACGGGTGAAGTCAGCTCCTACTACGGGTTTCGTGTCGTACTTTCCGTTACTGAATAATTTTATTAAAAATAAAATGGTATTGTTGTTTTGGGGGATATAGCAACGCTGAGGAGCGACTAGAGCACCAAGCAATAACATACAAAAAAGGAATGTGTATACTAATTGTATACATCTTTTTTATATCATTTTCTTTTTTGGTGTTCTAAAGCGACAAACCTCGGGGTTTAAGGGGCAGAGCCCCTTCATTGCTATAATCTTAATTTAAATATATATCAAAGTCGTTTTTATGAACCATTTTCAATTCATTTAAAATATTATTCCAATTAGGTACATGAGTTTTTGCCCATTTTTTTTCTAAATCGATTAAATTTACATAAATAATATTCAATGCGGAAGATGAATTAGGTAAGGCTCCACGACCATAGAAACCACGTTGTATTTTTGAATTAACAGATTCGACAATATTGTTAGTATAAATGTATTTTCTAATATTTAAAGGGACATTAAATAAAGGCAAAATTAAATTGAAATAAGTTTCAGCGTGTTTAAGCATAACTTTTTTATCTTTATATTTTTTTCTAAATTCTTCATAGTTACTAATAGCAATATCTTTATTTGGGGCAGTATATATTTCTTTGAAATCATTGATAATATTTTTACAATCGATTTTGGTAGTATATTTTTTCAAGTTTCTTACAATATGAACAACACATCTTTGATAAGTAGTATTTGGGAATTCATTTTTTATAGCATTTTCAATGCCAGTTACTCCGTCACTTATAAAATATAAAATTCTCTCAACACCGCGATCCTTAAGATCACCAAAAACTTCAAGCCAAAAACTAGTGGCTTCGCTTATATCCGTGGTAGTAAGAGAATCAATAATATTTTTGTTAGCATCTTCATTACCAAGATACATACCAACAATTTCTTTGTGGCCATCTAAAGTAGTACCAACAGCAATATAAACAGGAACTTTATGAGAATTAATATTTTTATTATCTCTTAAAGTAATATATAAACAGTCAACATTAATAGTAAAATAACAATTTTTAAGTTGTTTGTTTCTCCATTCTAAAACTTGGTCTGCAAGTTTACTGGTTATGTTGCTTATTAAAGCTGAAGAAACATTGATATTAAACATACCACATAAAATATCTTTAATATCATTAACAGAATTATTTTTAGAATAAAGAAGAATGATATTGTTACTTAAATCATCAATGATTCTAGTTCTTTTAGGAATAAGAATAGAATCAAAATTTTTTTCTTTTCTTAATCTGGGACGATTAAAATTAATTTCACGATTTCCTATAGTTAAATTGATACATTTAGTGGAACCGTTTTTCTTATTATAAATGCCATTTTCATTACAATATTCTAAATAAGCATCTAGTTCAATTTTTAATAAATTTTCAACAAAATTAGTATCAAAATCGAATATTAAATCGTTAAGAGAGTAAGAAGATAAAAAATCTTCATTAGACTTTAAATTATCAAAGATATTTTTTTGATATCTACTCATGTCATTGTATAAACTGGTAATATTTTGATTATTAGTATCATTTAAAATAGAATTAATATTTTTGATTAAATTATTATTCATAGAATGCACCTCTTTTTTTTAGTTATTATACATCATAAGTAAGAAATAAGTAAATCTTTATTTTCATTATAAATACAAGTAATAACAGAATTCCATTCGCTTTTGCTAGAGTACATTCTAACTTCCATAGTTTGAATAGTAGGTAATAATAACTCAATGTATTCAAGCAAAGAATTAAAATAAGACGTGGAATGTGATAAAGTATTTAATTTTTTTGTAATTTCTCTTGCGAAGTAAAATGAGAAAAGATGTTTTCTTAAGGATATAGGGATTTTAATATAATCAGCAATTATATTAAAATCATTGGCTATTAAATCAAAAACAAATGGTTTGTCTATAGTTTCATCAATAAAAAATTGTTTTTTAAATTCAAAATCATTAATATCATTTGCAAGATAAATGTTTTTAAATTTCTGTAATAAATCATTAGAATAACTACAAGAAAAAAATTTATCAATTTTATTAATGGTTTCAAAATAAGAAGTGTATGTTTTGATGTTGGGGAAAGCAAGTTTTAAAGTTTCTTTAATGCATTTATTGTTGGGAATAATAGCGAAAAAAATAGTTTCAATTCCTTTTTTCTTCCATAGTGAAAAAAGATTATACCAGTCTGAACCTTTAGAAAAGTCAGAGGCAAAGATGGATGTAATATATTTTCTAACACCATAGATGTTACAACCAATAATAGTATAAACCTTCCTCTCTTTAATGTAATCTTGTCCTTCATTATAATAAATAATGGAAGGGTAAAATGAGATAGAAAAATAACATTTTTCTAAATCACGTTTCATAATTTCATTTATAGTTAGATTATTCATATAAAAAACCTCCTTTAATCAACTAGTATCTTTGTTTAGACACAGTTAATTGAAAAAGGTCGGGCAATAGCAAAAAATGAGAAAAGGAATTAAATTATTTCTTTTTTTCTTTATTTTATGGTACAATTATTATGGTGATATAAAATGGATGTAGAGAAGAAAATAGAAGAGTTAACTGAAATAATTAATAGATGTGGATATGAATATTATACTTTAGATAATCCTAGTCTAACTGACCAAGAATATGATAGTTATATGCAGGAGTTGATTAGATTAGAGGAGAAATATCCTCAATATAAAAAAAGTGATTCTCCTACTCAAAGAGTTGGTGGGAAGGTATTGGATAAGTTTGAGAAGGTTACTCATGAAAAGCCGATGCTATCTTTAGGTAATGTTTTCAATGAAGAAGAGGTAAATGATTTTGATACTAAAATAAGGAAGGTTATTAAGAATCCTAAATATGTATGTGAATTAAAAATAGATGGTTTATCTATTTCACTTGTATATAAGAATGGTGTTTTAGTTCGGGGTGCTACACGTGGTGATGGTGTTACTGGGGAAAATATTACGGATAATGTTAAGACGATTAAAACGATACCTTTAAAAATAAATGAACCAATTGATATAGAGGTACGTGGTGAGATTTATATGAGTAAGAAATCGTTTAATGAATTAAATGAGAAGAGAAAAAAGAATAATGAATCTATTTTTCAAAATCCTAGGAATGCTGCGGCTGGAACAGTGAGAAATTATGACTCTAAGGTCGTAGCTTCAAGAAATTTAGATTGTTTTATTTATCATTTGCCCAATCCACAAGATTATGGTATTAAAACGCATTTTGAAGCTTTAGAGTTTATGAGAAAGCTAGGCTTTATGGTTAATGATAATAATTTACTTGTTAATAATATTGATGAGGTAGAAGAATATATTAAAAAATATACTGAGTTAAGAGAAAAATTACCTTATGAGATAGATGGTATTGTTATTAAACTTAATGATATTGCTTCTCAAGAGAAGGTTGGTTATACAATTAAGGTACCTAAATGGGCTACTGCTTATAAATTTCCTGCTTTAGAGGTAATTACTAAATTAAATGATATTATTTTTACGGTAGGTAGGACTGGTAAGATTACTCCAAATGCTATTTTAGAACCAGTAAGAGTAATGGGTAGTACTATATCTAAGGCGACATTACATAATGAAGATATAATAATAGATAAGGATATTAGGGTCAATGATTATGTTATTATTAGGAAAGCAGGAGATGTTATTCCAGAAGTGGTTAGAAGTATTAAGGAAAGAAGAACAGGTAATGAAATAGAATTTAAGATGATAGAGAATTGTCCTATATGTGGTACTAAATTAATTAAAAAACCAATAGAAACTAATTATTTTTGTCCAAATATTCATTGTAGTGCTAGGAAGATAGAGAATTTGATTCATTATGCGGAAAGAGATGCTATGAATATTGATGGTTTAGGGGAAGTTATTGTAGAAGATTTATATAATTTAGGTTATGTCAAAGATGTAGGAGATTTCTATTTGTTATATCAGTATAAAGATGAGTTAAAGGAATTAGAAGATTATGGTGAGAAATCGATTAATAAGTTATTGGAGGCTATTAATAATAGTAAAAATAATTCTTTAGAGAGATTATTATTTGGTTTGGGTATTAGGCAAGTGGGTAAGAAGATGGCTAGGTTGCTTGCAAAAACTTATAAGGATATGGATACTTTAATGAATGTTAGTTTGAATGATTTAACTGATATTCAAGATATTGGTGATATAATCGCGATGAATGTATATGAATATTTTCATAATGAGGATAATATCAAGTTAATTAATAAGTTAAAGAATCTTGGTATTAAGATGGAATATATTGATAATAAAAGAGAAAATAATGCTAATTTTCAGGATAAGACTTTTGTTTTAACTGGGACTTTATCTAGTATTACAAGAGATAAGGCTAGTAAGTTAATTGAGGATTTAGGTGGTTCTACTAGTGATAATGTAAGTAAAAAGACATATGCTTTAATATGTGGAGTGAATGCTGGAAGTAAGTTAACTAAAGCTAAGGAGTTAGGTATACCAATATGGAGTGAAGAGGAATTTTTGGATAAATTAAAAGGATAGTGGTATGTTCTATCCTTTTTTATTTTGCTTCAGCATAAATAATTTCATTAAATGTGTGTTCTTTGTCTTTGGTTTCTCTTAATTCATCTGTAGTTTTTAAGAAGTAATCATATTCTATTTTATTGATGTCAACATTGGTATATACGGGGTCATCCCAGGTAAGGTCAATATGATACCAGGTGCCATCTAATAAAACTAGGTTCCAGATATGACTTTCGTTGCTTATTTTATAATTAATATAACCTAATTTTGTTAAGAATATGGCCATGGCATCAGCATAACCACTGCAAATGCCATATCCTTGGAATAGGACTCCATATGCAGTATTGGATTCATAAGTTGTATCTTTAATATTAATATTTTTTAATGTGTCATACTTGGTATTGTCAATAATATAGTCATGAATTATTTTAATTCGTTCACGGTCATCCATATTAAATTTAATTTTATCTTTTATAACTTCGTCTACTTTTTTATTGATTTCTTCTATTTCTTTATCAGTATATATTTTGTTGTTAGTAATTTCTAAACTAATATCTCCATCAAAATCAAAGGTAATGTTGTTGAAACTGTTATATGGATGGACAAAACTGTTGATATATGATAGTAGATTAGAATCGTTAGCAATTTCTCTAATATCTTCGATACAATCTTTATATTCTTTGGAGCAATATCTTTTTAGTGAATGACCACCACTGTTGAGGAGAGTATAAATAGCATTTTTAATATCATTAATATTAGTAAGTTCTAACTTATTAGTACTTTTTACATAAGATAGTTCATAATTAAAAGTATAATCATTGGTACTTTCATGACTATTTTCTTTTAGTTTAAATATTTCATAATAATAAAATATATCATCCTTTTTAAAATTAACTACTGTTACTATAATAATTAGAATAATTCCTAACATTAATTTTTTCATATATGTCTCCTTTTTATCTAATTTTATTTTATCAAATTGGTTAAATAAAGTCCATAATTTTTTAAAGAAAAAAGAAGTAAATTTATTTTACTTCCATATTATTTACTTTTTTTGTTAAACGAGATTTTTCTCTGCTAACTTTATTTTCATGAACAAGTCCTTTTACTTTAGCATTATCTAAACTTTTGATAGCATTTTTTAAACAAGTACATGCTTTTTCCTTATCACCTGAAATAATTGCTTTTTCTGTATTTTTAATAGCATTTTTTACAGTTGAATTAATATGACGATTAGCTTCAGTTACTTTTTTAGTTTGCTTTACTTTTTTAATAGCATTTTTCATATTAGGCATAGTAAATTCATCTCCTTCCAGAACTAATACTAATTTTATCAAAAAAAACTAATAAATGCAAATATTTTTTCTTATTTTTGTGAAAAATATATGTAAGGAGGTGTTTTTATGAATAATAATGGTGAATCATTACTTAGAACTGATTTAGCTATTGAGTCTATTGAGATTATTAAGGATGATAGTGTAACTAGTTCGGTAGAAGAAAAGAATGGTATTAAAGTTACTACTGTAGTTGTTTCTAAAGACATGGAAAAATTGATAGAAAAGAAAAAAGGAATTTATATTACTATTGAATATGATGATGTTACTGATTTTCATAATAGGAAGAATTTAGGTAATGTTTTGACTGATGAATTGAAGAAACTATTTGTTAAAAAGAAAATAAAGGATAATTATGAGTGTTTAATAATTGGTTTGGGGAATGTTTATTCTACTGCGGATGCTTTGGGACCTCTTACAATAAATAATATTTTAGTAACGAGGCATTTATTCACATTAGATTTTGATGTGAAGGAAGGAATGCGATGTGTATCGGCAATAAGTCCTGGTGTTATGGGACAAACGGGGATTGAGACAAGCGAAATTATTCAAAATTTAGTTAATACTGTTAAACCTGATTTTATTTTGGTTATTGATTCTTTAAAAGCTTCTTCTACTTCTAGGGTTAATAAAACTATACAGATTACAGATACGGGGATAGCTCCAGGAAGTGGGGTGGGCAATAAGAGGAAGGAAATTAGTTCTAGTATTTTTAAGATACCTGTAATTGCAATAGGGATACCAACAGTTGTTGATGCTTCAACGATTGTTAATGATACTATTAATTTGTTATATAAACATATATCTTATATTAAACATAATGAGAGTGTTAATAAACTTATTTATAGACATTTTAATAATTATGATAAGAGATTGGAGAAAACAAATGATTTATCTAAGAGGGAAAAGGAAAATTTACTAGGTATGGTGGGGAGTCTTGATAATGAAGAGAAGATGGAGTTATTAAAAGAGGTTTTGGAACAAACAAATTATAATTTAATTGTAACTCCTAAGGAAATAGATTTTTTAGTAGAAAAAATAAGTAAGTTACTTGCTAATTCGATAAATCGGGCATTGCATAGGGAAATAAAAGAGGATTCGATTTTTTTGTGAAAATTAACAAAATTTAAAAAAATGAATAAATTATATTGAAATAATATAATTTTTTTGATAGAATATTTTATGTAGTTTGTTTTTTGGACTCATAGCCAAGTGGTAAGGCGTGGGACTGCAACTCCCTGATCGTTGGTTCAAATCCGACTGGGTCCTCCAAATGAA
>HF996817.1 GCA_000432575.1 Clostridium sp. CAG:762 | reverse complement strand
ATATATGGTTTAGATATACATAGTAATCCAACGCATTCACTTTTAGAATTTGAAAGCAAAAAGAAGTTATTAAAATTATTATAATTTTAATATAAATGAAAGGAGAGGGTTATGAGTAGAAACAGTGGAAGATTTATTTCTAGAGAAACAGACACATACTGGAACGGCGATAGAGCTATTACAGATACATTTATGCTAGATGATGGTACATTAGTATATCATACATATAATGTAACTGCAGATGGTAGAGAACATAGTCACCAAATAATGGATGAATATGGTCGTCATATTTATGCTCGTGCTATTGGTGGTGATCATCCTTGGATAGAATTAGATAGAATGAATGCTTTAAGATGGTTATCAACATTATCACCAGAAAAATTGAATGTTGCACTAAATGTAATGAACAAAGAACAGCTTCAATTCGTTTCAAATATGATTGGTGCTTATCAACAAACTAGTATGGAAACTATTGAGCCAACAAGAAAAATGTGTAGATAATAGGAGAATATTATGCAAA
>HF996816.1:12746-12926 GCA_000432575.1 Clostridium sp. CAG:762 | reverse complement strand
TGAGCCAGGATCAAACTCTCCAAAAAAAAATAATTTTTTGTTCGTTTGTTTTTTCCTAGCTACTCAAAGTAACGTTTTGCTCAGTTTTCAAAGAACATTTCTATTCATTTTGCTTCTTTCTCGAAAAGCACCATTTACTATAACAGGTTCTTAATTACTTGTCAATAGTTTTTTTATTTT
>HF996816.1:5475-12698 GCA_000432575.1 Clostridium sp. CAG:762 | reverse complement strand
TTTTTTGCATTTTTTTCTAGTTGCTTATAAATAATGGGTTTTCTTCAAAAGTGCATTACTAATATAACAAACTATTTAGTTATTGTCAACACTTTTTTGACATTTTTTTAACTTTTTTTATTTATTATTTTAGTATTTTTTGACACCTTTTTGAGGTGCATTAATAATATAACAAACTATTGAATTAATGTCAACACTTTTTGACATTTTTTTTGCAATTTTTTTTATTTGTTTTTTTGCTCGTTTTATTATTATCTGCTCCTTTTTTCAAGTGCATTAATAATATAACAGGGTATTTAAGGAATGTCAACACCTTTTTTGCAATTTTTGCAGTTTTTTGTCTTTTTTTTATTTGATTAGGTTTTGTTAATCCAGTTTTGAAGAAAATGCTTGATAAAGTTGGATTATGCACATTGATTATTCTGTTTTGATCTGAACTTTTTTTATAGTTTAATATTCTCTTATTATTTCTTTCTTATTATATTAGTCATTGTTTTTTTATCTTGGTTATTACATTTTAATATATGCATGAATAAAAAAAATAATACTATTTTTAATATTATTTTTTATTTACTTGACAATAGATGTCGTGATAGTGTTCAATAATTTCTTTATTGAATGGAGGTTCTTTGGTTCTAACCATGTCAATTAGGTTGCCTAGTTCATATTTTAAAATAAAATCTAATCGTGGAGAGTAATGCATTTGTTTTTTATGATACGAGTATTCCATTCGATCTAGTATTTTGAAACTTCCATTTGGAAATACTCTTAGGTCTAAATCGTAATCGATATATTTTATCACGTGTTCGTCTATTAGGAATGGCGTAGCAATGTTGCAATAAAAATAAATGCCGTAGTCTTTTAGTTGGCCTATTATATTAAACCATCTATTTTTGAAGAAGAACATGATTGCGGGTTCTTTGGTTTTCCATACTTTTCCATCACTATCAATAACGTTGGTGTGATCGTTTCCAAAAACAATATAATCTTCTTTGATGTCTAATACTACTGCTTCATCCCATTGACGATGCAATTTTCCGTTATGTTTATAACAGTGTATTTCTAGTTTATCTCCTATTTTAATATTATTATTCATTATACTTCCTCCAATAACTGAATGTATTTTACCACATTATTTGCTATTTTTAAAGATTTTTTTTAAAAGTTATGTTATAATTGTTGTAAGAATATGGAGGTGGATGTTAGTAAATGATGTTTAAATACTTTTATTTAGGTCTTATTTCTATATTTAAATTGCTTTTTTTAATTCTTTTATGGTTTTTTAAGGGATTAATCGAGGTTGTTCTTTTTATTCCTAAATATTTTATTAAGGGTGTTATTTTTCTTTTTAAGGGAAAATGGGAAAAGGAACGTTTTAATAAGATTATTTTTGTTTTATCTTTTTCGGTATATTTGGTATGTGTGTTCTTAATTTCAAGGTGGGTATTTCAAAATAGAAAACTTACGATGTTGGATAAGGATATTAAGAATTCTACTAAGATTATAGAAAAAATTGAGGAAGATAAGAGAAATGATGTGGATGAGGAATTAAATAATCCTATTATTTCTAGTGAACGTGCTTCTTTTAATTTATCTAATGCTAGTTTTATGAGTGCTGATTTAGCTGAGTTAAAGGAAAAAAATAGTGATACTATTGGTTGGATTAAAGTACTTGGTACTAAAATCGATTATCCTTTTGTGCAAACCACTAATAATGAATATTATTTGAGTCATAATTTTAATAAGAGGTTTACTAATTTAGGATGGATTTTTGGTGATTATCGCAACGAATGGATTAATTTTAATAGGAATACAATTATTTATGCCCACAATTTGAATACAGGTCAATTCTTTGGTACTTTACTTGATACTTTGAAGGAGTCTTGGTTTAATAATTATGATAATCATTATGTGAAGTTATCTACGTTTGATAGTGATACGATTTGGCAAGTTGTTTCTGTTTATACGATTAAGCCTGAGAGTTATTATATTAGAAGCGTTTTTAGTGATTATGATTTTAATGAGTTTCTTCATACAATTAAGGAACGTAGTGTTTTTGATTTTAATTATGATTATAATTTGTATGATAAGATTTTAACTTTGTCTACTTGTGATAATGGTGGTAAGAGAAGGATGGTTTTGCACGCTAAGCTCGTTGGTATTTTATATAAGTAAAAGGAGTTACTTTTATTTGATGTCTCCCTTTTTGGGTTCACATCATGTTAGTACTCCTTTTTATTTGCTTACTAAGTCTAGAGCAGTTTGTAATTGATTATCATTATCTGCGGTTGGATTGTTATAATAATCTTCTTTTAATTCTACTTTATCGGTTGGTTCTACCCCTACTTCGTTAATCCAATTGCCATTTGGGGTAAGCCACTTTTGGGTGGTATATTTTATCATGCTTCCGTCATCTAAGTCAAATGTTTGTTGTACAGTGCCTTTTCCATAGGTATTGATGCCTACAACATAGCCTCCATAGCTTTCTTTGATTGATGATGCTAATATTTCTGATGCTGATGCTGATACCTTGTCTACTAATACGGCAATAGGATATTCTTTTTTGTGCTCACTGGTTGAATATTTTTTGGTTGTTCCAGTTTTATCTTCTAATTGGTAAATTATTTTGCCTTTTGGTAAAATGGTATCTAACATATTGGTTACAACGTCTAAATATCCGCCTGTATTTTGTCTAACATCGATGACAAGTGCTGTGATTCCTTCTTTTTCTAGTTCTTTTAATTTTTTATTAAACTGAGTATCGGTTACCGAAGAGAATATGGAAATGTACATATATCCTATTTTTTTATTATTTCTTTCGTATATTTCTGTGCTTACTGATGGGATTTCTACTTTTTTCGGCTTTAATTTGATGCTTAGGACTTCATCATTTCTTTTTATTTTTAAGGTAATGGTACCATTTGCTTTTTTTATGTAATTGGATACGTCGGTTGATTTTTTTCCTTCGTAATTTTTGCCATCTACTTCTAAGATGATATCGCCTTTTTGTAAACCTGCCTTGGCAGAAGGACTATTATCAAAGACATTGCCAACAGTGATATTTTTGTCATTGTCAACATAGACTTCACAACCAATACCATTGTAAGTACCTTTTACTCTTTCTAAAAATGATTCTGTTGTTTCTGTATCAATGTAAGTAGTGTATGGATCTGATACAGTAGCAAGCATACCAGCAATGGCATTGTCAATTAATTCTTGTTTGTCAATTTCACCATAATATTTGCTAGTTATAGTGTTATATGTTTTTATTAGTTTGTTAAAATCTTTGGTTAAGGTTATATAATTGCCATTGGTAAAGACATTCATAAGTGAAAAAACACACAAGCCTCCGATGGCCATAGAAAATATTACAATGGCTATAACTTCTTTATAGGAAAATGTTTCACTTATTCTTATTTTTTTTAAGATATTTATTTTGTTTAATAGTTCTTTAAAATTAAATACATGTTTTTCTTTTTTGTTTAGTTTGTTAAAGATATTTATTTTGTGAATGATTTTTTCTAGTTTGTTAGTTTCTTTTTTATTATTATTCTTTTTTTTAAACATAATGATTCCCCCTTTTCTATTTTGCAAACCAATGTGTAAGGTAAACATGAGTGATATTACCATAGGTATCAGTTTCCACTATTGCTTTATAAAATATTCCATAATAGGTTTTGGTATTACTATCTTTTTTATTTAAGATGGGATAACAGAACCAAGGCTTTGATTTGTATTTTTCAACTCTAATTTTGTCTACTGAAAATGCGGCAACCCACATCATTATACATACTATTATAATAGCAATTGTTCTAGCACTACTTTCTCTTGTTCTCATATTTTACACATCTCCTTATTTATGTTAATTATACCGCATATTTGATTTTTTTTAAAGTAAATTTCACATAGTTTACACTATTTCATAAAATATATATGGTGAATAGTATGATTAATTATTTTGTTAGTGCTTCGCATGTATGGCAGGCTTTTATTGCTACTTTATTTACTTGGGCAATTACGATATTAGGTGCTGCGGTGGTGATGTTCTTTAAGAGGGTTAATAAGAACGTGATGGATGCAATGCTTGGATTTGCAGCAGGGGTTATGATAGCGGCATCGTTTTGGTCTTTGTTGGAGCCTTCAATTGCGATGGCTAATAGTTTGAAAATGACTGCTTGGTTAGTGGCTTTTATTGGGTTTTTCTCAGGTGGTATGCTTTTGTTTGCTGGTGATAAGATATTTGATTTGATAAATAAGAAGAAGGATGCAAAAAGTAGTAGTTTTAAAAGATGTTTGATGTTGATATTTTCCATTACTTTGCATAATATTCCTGAGGGGTTAGCAGTAGGTGTTTCTTTCGGGACTTTGGCATATAATATTGGGGGATCTTCTTCTTTATTAGAGGCTTGTTTGTTAGCACTTGGTATTGGTTTACAGAATTTTCCTGAGGGAAGTGCAGTTAGTTTGCCTTTAAGAAGAGAGGGTATGTCTAGGAGAAAGGCCTTTTTCTACGGGCAATTAAGCGGTGTTGTGGAACCAATTGCTGGGGTTATCGGGGCTATTTTGGTTATTAAGATAAGGCATATGCTTCCCTTTTTGCTTGCTTTTGCAGCAGGGGCTATGATTTATGTTGTGGTTTGTGAGTTAATACCAGAGAGTCAAAGTAATAAGAAAAAAGACCTTATGGCCTTGTTTACTTTAATTGGTTTTAGTGTAATGATGATACTAGATGTTGCTTTAGGCTAACTAGTATCTTTTTTTATTTTTTTTCTAATAAGGCAATACATTCGATATTGTCTGTTCTTGGAAACATATTAAATGGTGTTATTTCAATTACTTGATATTTTTTTTCGAGTAGGTTTAAATCTTGTTTTAATGTTTTATAGTTGCATGAGGTATAAATAATTTTTTGGGTATTACTATTTAATAAATTATTTATGACGTCTTTGGTTAGGCCACTTCTTGGCGGATCTACAATGATTGTGTCATAAGACTTTGTTGCGATAACGCCTTTGGCATCACCCAAAATGAAGTTAATGTTATTAAGGTGATTTAATTTTTTGTTTAAATTGGCATTTTCTATGGCAGATTTTACTATTTCAACACCAGTGATGTTTGTGTAATTATCTTTTAAATAGATGCCAATTGTCCCAGTTCCACAGTAAAGATCTAGTAAATTGCTTCCTGTTTTGGCATAATATTTGATTTTGTCATATAGTTTTAGCATTATTTCATGATTTACTTGCATGAATGAGTTTGGGTTTACGGTGTAGATTAGGTTTTCTATTTTTTCTTTGATGTAAGGGGTGCCATAGGCTAGTTTATCTTTTATGTAAATAGATTTTATTAATGGGTTGGTTTGTAAATAGTCAATGTTTTCTTCGGTAATTTCACCGTCAAATATTATCATTACTTCGTGGGTAGTGGTTGTTCTTATGGTAATTTCTTTTACTTGGTTTAATTCTATTCTTTTTATTTGGTTATAAATGTTTTGGATATCTTCTTCTAAAAGAAGGCATTTTTCGACCGGCACGATGGTATTTGTTTGTTTTTGATAGAAACCAATTTCTTTGTTTTGAACATGAAATACTACTTTGTTACGATATTCTTGTGGTTTGCCATGAACTATTTTGTTTACTTGATAATCTTTAAATGTGTTTTTAATGATGCTTTCTTTGTATTCATTTTCTTTATCAAAAGAGATGTGTAAGTAGTTGCAACCACCACATGTATAGTAATGTGGGCATGGTATTTCTTTTCTTTCAATACTATGTTTTATTATGTTGATGAGTCTACCTATGGCGTATCTTTTTTTGATGTCAATTATTTTGATCTCAATGATTTCATTTTGGAATGTGCCTTTTATGAAGATGACTATATTGTTTACTTTGGCTATGCCGTTTCCAAAGGTATCTATATCTATTATTTTTACTTGATATTTATCTCCTATATTCATAATTACTCCTTTTTCTTTATTATATCAAAAATATTTGTGTTTAGATAAGTAAAAAGAAAGCTGGGTGCTTTCTTTACATATTATTTATTTTTCTATTTATCATTAAAGAATTCTTTGATATTGGTATAGCCTTCTTCAAGTAATATTTCTTTTTGGTGTTTAGCATTTTTGTTTCTGTACATTACTTTAACTATTTTATTTTGGTTTCTTAAGGTGTTTGCTTCTTTTAGAATGTCAATAAGTGGCATATTTTTTTCGATGATAAAGGCACATTTTTCTTTAGTTTCAGGAACTTTGAAGTTCTTTTCTAGGAGAATTGATACTAATCTTTCAAAGCCAATTGAAAATCCACAGGCTGGTGTTGATATGTTTATAAATTTGCTTATCATTTTATCATATCTGCCTCCCCCACCGATACTACCTTGAAATTCTGGACTTGCTATTTCAAAAATTGGTCCTGTATAATATGACATTCCTCTTACTAAGGTTGGATCAAATATGATATTGGCATTGCAAGTGTTCTTTGTTGTAATTATTATGTTTTCTAGGTTTTCTATAACATTATCTTCTAGGTAATCGTTGAATAGATTTCCACAGTAATCTTGTGGACTATTTATTACTTCTCTTTTGAATAGGTTTAAATAGGTTTGGATGGTCTCTTCATCGAAGCCTTTTGCTAGTAATTCTATTTTTACACCTGTTTCTCCTATTTTGTCTAGTTTATCAAGTGATATTAAGACTTTGTCGATGTCTTCTTCTTTGAATCCCGCATATAAGGCCATGGATGATAGGATTCGGCGGTCATTTATTCTTATGGTGTAGTTAATGGGAAATTGATTTAGTAAAGTGCTTGTGGCGGTGATTAGGTCGATTTCTGCCATGATGCTATTTTCGCCTAAGATATCAATATCACATTGAGTGAATTGGCGATATCTTCCTTTTTGAGGGCGCTCAGCACGAAAAACTGGTCCTATTTGCATAGATTTGAATGGGTATGATAGGTTATTTGCATTGTTGGCATAAAATCTTGATAATGGTAAGGTTAAGTCATAGCGAAGTCCACTGTCAGTTAGGTCAGTGTCTTCTGCTTCTTTTAGTTTTTCACCACGTTTTAGGATTTTAAAAATTAATTTTTCGTTTTCACCACCTTGGTTACTGCTTAGATTCTCAATGTGTTCCACGATTGGGGTTTCTATTATGTTGTAACCAAAATTTATATATGTGTTTTTTATTTTGTTTATAACGTATTCACGAATTTGCATTTCTT
>HF996816.1:0-5402 GCA_000432575.1 Clostridium sp. CAG:762 | reverse complement strand
GATTAGATTCATTGTGTGGCTCCTTTCTTTATTTTTTATAACATTTTATAGGGTTTTAAATAGAGTTTATCTTGGGTGGTTTGATAAATGGCTATTTCATTGTTTTGGTCATCTATGAATAAACACATATTGGTGTTGTATTTATTTTCGATGATGTTGCCATTTTTAATTTTTGAAGCGTTAGTGTTATCAATTTTAATGGTTTGAATGTCTTTAATAACATCTTTTATTTTTAATATTTTGTACTTGCCTTTGATAATGTCGTCTAATGTGTAGGCATCAGTTAAAGTGAAACTGCCTTGTTTGGTTCTTCTTAGGGATGTCATGATTGCCCCAGTGGAAAGATAATTGCCTATATCATTTACAAGGCTTCTTATGTATGTGCCTTTAGTAACTTGACATTTTATGGCAAAGTTAATTTTATTATTAGTTTGGGTAGGATCACTTAGAAGAGTAATGTTTTTTATGTTAATATTTTTTTTAGGTAGGATCACTTCTTCGTTGTTTCTTGCATAGTTATATAATTTTTTGCCATTTACTTTGACAGCTGAATAAATTGGGACTTCTTGGATTTGAGGACCAATGAAGTGATTTAGACAGTCTTTTATTTCTTGTTTTGTTATATGACTGGCATTTTTTTCTTTGATAATTTTGCCTTCTATGTCATAGGTATCAGTTTGAATTCCTAGGGTTAATTGGGCAATGTATTCTTTGTCATAGTTTGTTACTAGTTCTGTTAATTTGGTGTATTTGCCTAGGGTAATTATGAGAATGCCTGTGGCTTGTGGGTCAAGAGTTCCTGTGTGTCCTACTTTTTTGGTATGAAAGTATTTTGAGACAATATTTACAACATCTCGGCTTGTGTAATTACTGGGTTTATCAATGACTAAAAAGCCATTTAGATTATTTGTCATCTTCGTTTATTTTTTCAATAATGTTTTCTATTTTCATACCATATGATACGGATGTGTCATAGGTGAATGTTAATTCAGGCATTTTTCTTAGATGAGTTACTCTTTTACATAGTTCACTTCTAATGAAACCACTGGCTTTGTTTAAGGCATTTTCTAATGTTTCTTTGTTTTCTTCGTGTAGGGTTGTGAAATATACTTTGGCATAGCTTAGGTCATTTGATACTTTGACATGGGTTATGGTAACAAAGGTGATGTTTTCATCTTTTATTTCGCTGGCAATAATTTTGCTTATTTCTTCAACAAAGATATTGCCTATTCGTTCTGTTCTTATACTCATTGGTAAAATGCCTCCTTACTTTTTTAGTACGATTTCGTAGGCTTCGATGATGTCTTTTTCTTTAATGTCGTTATAGTTTTCTATGGTGATACCACATTCTAAGCCTTCTTTGACTTCTTTGACTTGATCTTTTTCACGAGCAATGCTACCCACATTGCCATCATAGATGACGATACCATCACGGATGATTCTTGCTTTGGCATTTCTTTTGATAATTCCATTTAGGACATAGCAACCCGCGATGGTGCCTACTTTAGAGAATTTAAATAATTTTCTTACTTCAGCACTGCCAAGGATGTTTTCTACATATTCAGGGTCTAGAACACCTCTCATAGCCGATTCGATTTCTTCTACTAGCTTGTAAATGATATTGTATAAGCGAATGTCAACATTTTTGCTTTTGGCATACTCAACTATTTTGTTGTCAGGTCTTATGTTGAATCCTATGATAATAGCATTTGAAGCATTGGCTAGGACAATATCACTTTCGCTGATGGCTCCAATGCTACTTCTTATGATGTTTATTTTGACACCATCAACATTGATTTTTAGTAATGAATTTTTTACAGCTTCTTCACTACCTTTGACATCAGCTTTTAAGATGACATTAATTTCTTTGACACCTTCATTAATTTTGGAGAATAAGTCATCAAGTGATAGTGATTTGCTGGTTTGAGTGTTTTGGTTTTTTTGATGTTCTTTTCTTTGTTCAGCGATTAATCTTGCTTTTTTCTCATTTTCAAAAACAAAGAATTTATCGCCTGCAGATGGAGATTCGCTTAATCCTGTAATTGATACAGGCATTGATGGTAAAGCTTCGACTAGGTCGATTCCACGGTCATCCTTTAGAGTTCTAATACGGCCATGACTAGTTCCTGCGACAATTGAATCTCCTAATCTAAGAGTTCCATTTTGAATTAGGATTGTGCTTACGACTCCTAAGTTTTTGTCTATTTTGCTTTCAATAACTGTTCCTGAAGCATAACGGTCAGGGTTTGCTTTTAGTTCTTGAAGTTCTGCGATAAGTAAGATTCTGTCTAGTAGGTCTTCGATACCCATACCAGTTTTGGCTGAGATGTTTACAAACATATAGTCTCCACCCCATGCCTCAGGGTTAATGCCATTGTTGGCCATTTCAGTCATAACTTTTTCAGCGTTGGCATTTTCTTTGTCCATTTTATTAACAGCAACAATAATAGGTACTCCTGCTGCTTTGGCATGGTCAATTACTTCTTTTGTCTGTGGCATAACTCCATCATCGGCCGCTACTATGATGATAATAATATCTGTGATTGAGGCACCTCTGGCACGCATTTCTGTGAATGCTGCGTGTCCTGGGGTATCAATGAATGTTATTTTTTTATCTTTGTAATTTATTTGGTAGGCACTTATAGCTTGAGTAATTCCTCCTGCTTCACCACTGGCAACATCAGTTTTTCTAATAGTGTCTAGTAATGTTGTTTTTCCGTGGTCAACGTGTCCCATGATGGTTACTACTGGTGGTCTTTCTTTTAAATCTTTTGGATCGTCAATGATAACAAATTGTTCAAAATTAGTTACATCGGTGGTTTCTTCTTTTTTTAGTTCTTTTTTGTATTCGGCTGTGATTATTTCGGCTGAATCAAAATCAATTTTGCTGTTGATGGTCATCATGATACCTAAAGCAAATAGTTTTTTGATAATTTCACTGACACTGATGTTTAAAGATAAAGCTAGATCACTCACTGTCATGCCTTCTTTATATAAAATGATGTTTTCGTTTTGAATGTCGTTAGTTTTTAGTTTTTCTTTGTTTTTATACATTTCTTTCTTTTTGTCTTTGAACTCTTTTTTATCTTTAAATTCTTTTGGAGTCCCTTTTTTGTTGGTCTTGTTTTTCTTTGAATGTTTTTTTGTTGTCTCTTTATGAATATCCTCGACTGGTTCTAGTTCATCATAATATGAATCAGTAAATTCTTCCATAGTTTCTTCTATTTCTTCTTGTTTGTCTTCATTTTCTTGAGCTTCGTTGTCTAAAGGAGTTTCATTTGCTATTTCATTATCTAGCAAAATAATATCTTCATCTTCTAATATATCGTTTTCGCTACTGACTTTAATACCTAGTTTTTTGCAAAGGGTAATAACTTCATTAACATTTTTATTAATATCTAAAGCGTATTCTAATACACTCATCATAGATATCACCTCCTATTTATTTATAATAATTTTCAATTCTTCATATATACTGTTTTCTATTTTTGTTTCAAGATGTTTTTCTAGGGCTTTGGATTTGATAGCTTTTTCTAAGATGGCTAGGTCTTTTTTGATGTAAGCACCTTTGCCATTTGCTTTACCTGTTAAATCAATGAATACTTCGTTTTCCTTGTTTTTTACAACACGGATTAACTCTTGTTTTGGTAATTTCTCTTTGGAAACTACGCAACTTCTAAGGGGTATTTTTTTAGTTTTCATCGGTATCACTTACTTTGTCATTTTCTTTTTCATTATTAATTTCACTCTTTTTTAGTATTTCTAGTTTGTAATGAGTAAGGCGAGCCGCAAGCTTTACATTTTGTCCTTTTTTACCAATTGCTAATGATAAATTGTCGTCATCAACTATAACACTTGCTTCTTTTTTCTTTGGATCTTCAATGACAACTTCAATGTTTTTCGCTGGACTTAGAGCATTTTTTATAAATGTTATTGGATCTTTATCGTATAATACAACATCTATTTTTTCACCATTTAATTCTTTTAGAATACGGGAAATTCTATTACCTTTTTCACCTATAATAGCACCGATTGGATCAACATTAGGGTTAGTTGTGTAAACGCTAATTTTACTTCTAATACCCGCTTCTCTTGCTACTGAATATAGCATAATTGTGCCATCTTCTAATTCTGGTATTTCGTTTTCTAGTAGTCTTTTCAAGAAACCATAGTGAGTTCTTGATAATAGAATAAATGGTCCTTTTGGTCCAAAGTCTACTTTTGAGATATAAACACGAACTTGTGAACCCATTTCTAGTTTCTCACCTGGAATGGTTTCGTTTTTTGGAAGTATACCATGAGTTCTTCCTAAGTCTACAAAATAGTTATGCTCATCTTCTCTTGAGAGAATTCCCATCATTAGCTCATCTTGTTTGTCCTCAAATTCTTCCATTAATGAATTTTTTTCGGCTTCCTTTATTTTTTGTACTACAACTTGTTTAGCCGTAGATGCGGCAACACGACCAAAATCTTTTGGCGTTACTTCGTTTTCGATGGTTTCTCCTATTTGAATGTTTGGAATGATTTTTTGTGCTTCTTCTAGTGTAATTTCTGTTTTTTCGTTTTCAATTTCTTCTACGACTGTTTTGCATGAAAATACTTTGATTTCCCCAGTGTGTTCATCAATAGTAACACGGCTATTGGTTAGTGAATTAAAGTTTTTCTTGTAGGCTGCATTTAGTGCTGCTTCCATTGCCTCTAAAACAACTGATTTGTCTATTCCTTTTTCTTTTGTAATGTTTTCTAGGGCTTGTAAAAATTCTTTTCCGTCCATTAGTTATCACCTATTCCTTTCGATGTTACATCTAGTATGTAACTGCTTTCTAATATGTCGTTTGTGTCTAATATGGGATTAATTATTTTTGATGCTTCAACACAGGTATCGATGTCGACACCTTCTTTTTTATCAATGGTTATTCTTAGAAAGTTGTTTCCATCTTCTTTAATATATTCGATTTTGTAAATGAATATATCTTTTGCATTTAATTTGTCCTCGATTAGACTTCTTACTTTGTCTTCAATTTTCATTTGTCCCTCCATAATACAAAATAAACGAGTGGGTTTTGCCACTCATCAAGTAAGTAAATTATAGCATAGTATTTTAATTTGTACAATGTTTTTTTTAGTTTTTGTGATTTTTTCCTTGTAATATAAGGTTTTTTAAAATTATATATAAAAAAAGATTGCACTGCAACCTTCTAATATCAATTGGCGCGCCCAATAGGAGTCGAACCCATAACCTTTTGATCCGTAGTCAAACGCTCTATCCAATTGAGCTATGGGCGCATGTTAAATAGTTTATACAAAAAAAGATTTATTTGATAAACCTAAGATGGTGGCTTCAGGTGGAATTGAACCACCGACACAAGGATTTTCAGTCCTCTGCTCTACCGACTGAGCTA
>HF996815.1:22922-30161 GCA_000432575.1 Clostridium sp. CAG:762 | reverse complement strand
TCCATCTTTTAGCATCTTCTGATTTATTATATCCTTCAGTTTTCATATTGAAGAAAAATTGATAGATTGGATTATCAGGATTATATACTCTAATCGTATAATGAATATAATCCCCTATTGTATCAACTTTCCACCCTTTAGGTTTTTTGATAGAAAACTCACTTGTTTTATAATCTTCTAACTCGATTTTACTCACATCTGATTTAACAATTTTTAACTTAGAATCAGGATTACTTAAAATATTAGTTCCCGTAGTTTTATCTACAACTTTTAAAACTAAAAACAATGCTACTACAACACCAACAATAATTATTATATTTTTCTTATCTTTTAATTTTGTAAAATCTATTTTTTTCATATCACATTCTCCTTTATCTAATTAAATTATATATTAAAATATGTATTAAAGCAATATATTAATGAAAATTTCAATATAATTTTTTAATTATCAACTTTTTTTAATTTTAATACTTTATATTATTGGTTTATTTAAAAAAATGTTACCATCTTTTCTATGATAACATTTATTTATAAGTAAACAAACAAAATTAATTTTCAATCTATTATATTGGATTTATGTCAAATTTTTAGACACAGAATTTAGTGTTTTTTTGACTAATCCCAATTGTCCAAACACTTATAAAACAAGCTATTTACCACAACATTGTTTGTATTTCTTACCAGAGCCACAAGGTAAGATATTAAAACAACCTTGTAATTTTTTCCTTTTTAATTGGTGTTTTTTATTTTAAATCTATATTATTTATTGAAATATTGCAAGTTTTTATTCAACAACTTATCTAATAACTTATCTAAAAAAATTTATTTTTTATTACAGCTTTTTGATATCGGTATACATTCTAGGATGATATCCTTTTTTATTATAAAAATTAATAGCATTTTCATTATAAGCAAAAACATCAACCAAAACATATTCACAATTATTAAACTTAAAATATTCTTCCATCTTATCCATTAAAGCTTGTCCAACACCTTTACTTCTTATTTTAGATGTAACTATTAATTCGGTAATTATCCCTCTTTTAGGGCATTTATAATCTAAATAATCATATTCTTCATATGGAGGAATTGTACCCATAATAAGTCCAATTGCTTTGTCATTTTCAATTGCTAAATAGCATTTACCATTATTCTTATCTACTTCAACTAAATCGACTAATGCCATCTTCTCATGATACTCAGGATGAACTTGATCTAACTCATCTTTATCAATAGATACAATATATTCTTCAAGTTCTGTTAATAAATTTCTAACGTCTTCAAGATATTTTTCTTCATATTCTATTATTTTCATAATTAGCCACCTCTATTTATTGTTAAAAATGAATACATCCTCTATTCCATCATTTTTAGTTATATAATTTCCATTAGTATATTCTGATATTATATTTTTCCAAAATGAATATGCAATAGGATTGTTTTCCATTGGTTGGACCTCCCAATCACCCCTAAATTTTTCAAATATTTCGTAAGCGACTCTTTTCCCAATATGATTTCTCCTAAATCTCGGCATTATTAAGAATTCGGCAATACACTTGCCATTTTTATTAAATTTTAAATTTTCATTTACCATAACCATTCCTACATATGTTTTTCCACTTTTAATAAAATATGCACTTCGATCCTCATCAGTAAAATAATTATCAAACCATCTATATTCAAATATACATTCCTCATTTACATCATTATCAATATACTGCGAAGCATCATATAAAGAATATTGTAACAATTTATATAATTTTTCTTTTTCTTGATGTTTTACATCAATTATTTTGTAATTCATTATAATCACCAACTTTCATATATTATTATATCATACAATGTACTTGCATTTTGTTAAAGCTAGTAAAAAAACTTATCTAAAAATTATCTAAACACCTTTTTTGAAGTAAAATTGTCTAAAAATTGTAAGTAGTAAATAAGCTCGTAAACCCTTTATTTATAAAGCTTTGCGAGCTTATTTACCACAACACTGTTTATACTTGCGTCCTGAGCCACAAGAACTTTGTACTCCCATACTATCCGTATTATTTGTATTTATAATATTACTTGTATTTCAGGCTTTTCCAGACTAGGTAACATCTATATCATTTATATTATCTGTACTATTTAAATTATAAATATTTCTCTACTGTGGACAAATTGTGGACACCGTCCACATCCGTTCATCTAATATGATTATATCAATTTTTGCCTTTTTATCCAATGTGCAATTTATTTATTTTCAATTTGCTTTGTTTTACTTAATAGCCTATCAAAATCTGACACATAATTCTTGTCCTGTATAACTTTATATTTTTCATATTCATTTTCTGCTTTTTATACTGCTTGTTTATGTGAAATTTTTCCTTTTCCTTCTAAAACTTCATAACGGAAAACTTTTAAGACATTTTCTACTTCATTTTTCCAATCTTCCATATACATTGTTATACTTCTTTCTGTATTATTTTCAGCGATATTCAAAAATAAATTTACTAAATTATTTAGATTTTTAATTTCAACAGGATATGAGACTTGCACCAATTTTTAACAAGAGCCTTATTTTATAAGAAAAAAGGTATGCAAAAATAAAAAATATTTATAACTTGAATAATTTGGATACAATTATTTCAAGTTTACCATATTATAACACCTCGCTTGTTTAATGCGAGTCTTTTTCATGTCAAACTTATTTTAAAGTGTGCTAAATTTAAGATAATTTATGTAATTTTTGTTTTTATTCTGATTCTATAACTTTTTCAAGAAAAATTTTCTCATCAAAAGCACCACGTTTTTTATTTTTTTTGTCGGCAATATCAATAATATCATTTAAATTTTTGTTTTCTAAACTAGCTAGTGCTCGAATTACTTCTAGCATATCAGCTAATTCTTCTATGCGCTCATCACCACTTGCTTCTATTACCTCTTTATATTCTTCATATAATTTTTTTTCAAGTTCTTTTTTATAATCATTTTCATTTAATACTTTAATAACAGGAGTTTCACCTTTTTCTTCTATTATGTTAGGTATTTTATCTCTAACTAATTTATTATATACTCTTTCCATTTTAATTTCATCCCTCCATAACTTTCTTTTAATAATTTTTTTTATTGGGTATTACACCCCTAATACCACCACGTGGATTTTCAACATCCCCTTTATATCTAGGAATTAAATGCATATGTACATGCATAATACTCTGTCCAGCATCTTTACCACAATTTAATCCAACATTATAACCATCAGGATTATATTTTTCATCTATATATTTTTTACATTTATTTAATAAATCAAGTATTGCCATTTGCTCTTCATCAGTAATATCAAAAAAAGTTGCTGCATGTCTTTTAGTTATTATCAAGACATGACCTTTACTAACTGGAAATTCATCAAAATATGCAAGAGCTAATTCATTTTCAAATAATGAATCTTTATCAGGAATAAACTGATTACAAAAAGCACATTCATTCATAATGACTACCTCCTACAATAATCATTATATCATATTTATTGTAAATTTAATCATCAAAGTTAAATTTTATATTATGTTTTAGCAAATCACAAATTATTGACTGTAAATCCTCTTCGCTGCTATTAACTTCTGGAACGAAAAATCTAATACTGTTATCATTAAATGTATCAATTACTGATTTAATAAATTCATCTTTTAATAAATTGTCGTTACTAAAAAAAGTATTTAAATCTCCTGTATGCGAAGTCCATCTTCCAGTTTTACTTTTTTTCTTTCCCCATAAATGGAAACCTCCTATATATGAAATATAGGGTTTAATGTTATTATTAAATTCAATTAGCTTTTTCAATTTTATATTATCCATTTTTATTGCTTCTGCACTAAAAACTTGTGGATAATCAAGAACCAACTTTAGTCTTAAATTTCTTTTCTGTAATTCTTGTAAAAACTTAATTATAGATTTACCATTTGAAATAATAAATTTTCCACCTTTATAAAATGTTCCACACCTATTCTCTATAAAAATATTTGTTTTAGGAAATTTAACTATTATTTTCTCTTCAAATTCTTCATATATATCAAAAAACATAGAAAAATCATTACAATAATCATTGAATGGTGGATGAATCTCTATTATTTCAGGAGGAATATTATTTCCTACTAATTCAATTATAAAATCTGCAAATTCTTTTGCCCACTCTTTATTCTTCCATAACTGTGGTATATTTTCCTTTTCTGATTTTTTTAATTCTGGATACTTATTAATTAAGCAATTATCTAACTTTCTTTTCATATGTGAATATTCTGTATGTAACGAATACTTTCTTTTAGGATCAATTGTATCCTTATCAAAATTACCTGCAATTTCATCTATATTACTTATAACGTTTTCAGGATACTTCTTTGAATGATATGTTATTGGTATCAAATTCATTTTGCCCTCCTTAAAATTTTAGATTTTCCAAGTGGTGTTTGAATATCCCAAAATACCAATTTACCATCTGCGTTCATTGAAATAGACACTGTATATTCATTAGACTTTTTCCAATTATCATTAATAGAATTAATATGATTTAATAATTTTTCTATCAAACTATAATCTAACGGAACAAATCTTTCATCAAAAATATCATTATTAGGATTCAATCCAAACTTTTTTAATTTTGTCATTCTTATTAACTTATCTTGCTCAAATTGTTGTTGATTCACAAAATTTAGTTTAATATATTTCCACCATTCATTTTGCCAACCATATTCAATTGGATAATTAAACATAATAATTTCTTGAGGTGATATGTCTCCTCTATTTAGGTCTGATACATCAAAACCTCTGCCTACACTCTCTATAATAAGTGATTCTTGATTTCTATTGACATACATATTTATGCCAAATAAATTTTTTGTTCTATCAATTGGTTGAAGCATCCACATTTGAGTACCATCAATTTGTTTGCTCTGTAATTCTTCAAAATCAATTTTTGATTTATTTCCTCCTCTAATAGGATTAATGCTAGGTCTAACATACTGATATCTTATAGTACAATATTCAGATTTTAAAATTTCTTTTAATTTTTCTAATTTTTCTTTAGTTATTGGTTCATTCTCATCAAATAAAACACTATCAAAAACAGGACATCCTACATTAGCTAAAAATTGGTAAGTAGAGATTTTTTCGTTATTTAGATTATCATATTCTTTATTGGGTAATATAATCATTATTATTCACCTTCCTTTATTTTCTTATAAACTAATGAATTTTTGTCATAAAATTCAAGATTTTTTTCTATCTCATCAATAAGTGGATATTCTTTCCAATTCCAATTATTTTTTCCTAGTGATTCTGCTAATACTTTTCTTAAAAATTGAGATGGTACACCTTGATGAGTTATAATATAATTTTTATTATCGGCATCACAATAATATAAATAACTTTCATATTTAGTACATATTTTTCTTAAATCAGCTATGTCATCTATACATTCAATACCAAAATTATATTTACTAATAGCATCAAGTAATGAGATATTATTTGGAAAAATATGTAAATGTGCATGCACAATACTCTTTCCACTTTCATTATTTGGATGTAATGCGCCATGCTCAAACATTAAACTTTGCATATTATAGTATTTCTTATTGATTTCTTTTTGCCACAAAATTATATTTTTCAATTCTTTTAATTGATTAACTGATAATTCACCAAAACAATTAATATGTTTTTTTGTAACAATTAATTGATAATTTTCAATAAATCCTCCTGTTGTAGGAAATACTATGAAGTTTTCTGTTTCAGCTATAATTCTGCTCCTTTTTATAATGTCATTGTATCCTTTTTCTAACTCCTTGCAAAAAGGACATTCAACTTTTTCCATATTATCTACCTCCTAAAGAAAATCCATCACTATAGTGATTTAACACTTTCATATTTTCAAAATTGAATAAATATCCTTCTAATTTCTTAGTATCAATAAGTTCAACTATTCCGTTGTTTTCAAGTGCTAAAATTTTACCAACTGCAAACAAATATTTTCCTGATATTTTTTTAAAATCTTTTTTTATTTCATATGGTTTTTCATAAGTAATAGTGTCATCAAACAAACTAAATTGTTCTGTTTCTATCAACATATTGTTATTAATTCCTTCTTGTATTTCGTTAAATTCATTAAATTCAGGTTCTATTAAATATTGATTAATATCACTTGGAATAGTTTTTATTATTTTCTTATATTTTTCCATAAGATTTCTTTTAATAATAGTTGGATCATCTTTAAAAACAATATTTTTCATTTTATAACTTGTAGTAACAGCTCCAGATATTCCACTATCTATTATATTTTTTTCTATTTGTCTAGCAATTTTACCATTTGGTGTCTTTGCTATAAAAATAGAAAATAATGCTCCTTGTTCTAACAATCTATTATATTTTTTTACTTCGGATGCGGTTCCAACTTTTATTTTTCCATTTGAAAAACACGCTAAATATACATAATGATTAGTACTACAGTATTTAAGTACATCTTGATTTTTTACATAGCAATCTCCTCCATGACATCTAATGCACTTATAAAAATCAAATAAGTATTTACATTTATTACATTGTTTTTCTGATTCATCAACAAGATTTTCGCAACTAATATATTCACGAGTATATGGATTCAATGTACCTATACATATTTTTTGATTAATTTTCTCAATTTCAAATTCAAATGGAATTTCAATAAACTCATCTTTTTTTGTTTTTAAATCTTTCAAATGAATATAAGGAATAAAATGATCCCAACATAATTCAATAAAAAATTTTTCCATTTTTATTTCCTCCATCCATAATAATATCTAAAAAAGAGGGACCAAAAACAAGGCCTCCTCCTCCAATATTAAAACATATATATAAATTAACTAAATTGTTTTTTATTTTACCACTGCTTGACTTTACAGTCAAGCAGTTTTACAAATATTTTTTTATCATTATTAGCCTTGTATTAATTTAACATTAAAAAAAACATTAAAAAGTAATAACAAAAAAGAGCTGTAATAAAATACAATAAATTTCATTACACCCTTTGCTAATCAGCTAATCATAAACAACATTAGTTTTATTTTGTAACTTATATTTTAGTATCATATAAGTCAGCCACCTGTTGTTATGATAACCATACTGTCTCATCTTCAAGTTTTACATCTATTTTTATCGTTCCATCATCAGTTTAATAAATTACAATATTATTGTTATTTTCTTTCATTGTTATTTTCTTCCATTGTTATACCT
>HF996815.1:0-22856 GCA_000432575.1 Clostridium sp. CAG:762 | reverse complement strand
AACAAATATAATCATTGTTCACACCTTTATTTTACTACATATTTTTAATGTTTTGTGGACAAGTTATAAATCTCGAACCAATTTATCTTTTTAAAAATTTAAATTTTCTCCTTATTTTATGCTACTTTCCACAACAGTTTTTGTACTTTTTGCCGCTTCCACAAGGACTTTGATATTGTGGATTTTGGGAGCTTTCAGGAGCACTTGGCTCGTTAATTCTGCACTTGGTTGCACTTGTGAGCACTCCGAAGCACCCAGCAAACCTAACATAACTTAGCTAAAATAATTTGATTTTAATTTTTTACAATTTTTAAATAATCTTAATTTTTATTTAGAAGTTCTCTTTCTTGATCAATTACTTTTTTATCATATCTGATAAATAATGGATTTATTTCTTCTGATAATTCAACCTTTTCTAATTTTTGATAATTCCAGCTGCTAATATTGCTATTTAAATATTCTTCTACCTTTTTTGTTGTTTCTACAAAGTATGGTTTAAGTAAATTATTTATATTAAATATAATATTACAACAATTATATAAAATATCTTCACATTTGATTACATCTTCTTTAGTTAATTTCCATGGTTCATTTTCATCAAAATACTTATTTGAATAGTTTATAAAATCAAATATTTTTGATAAACCTTCTTTTGTATCTCCATTATCAATATCATTACCAATACTAATATATAAATCTTTTAACTTAGCTTCAATTGTTGAATCAATATTACTACTACTTAAATTACCATAAAATGATTTATTAATAAATTGCAATGTTCTATTAACAAAGTTACCCCATTTACCAAGTAACTCTCCATTAATAGAATTGATAAAACCTTCATAAGTGAAATTGAAATCTCTTGTTTCAGGATTATTAATACTAAAATAATATCTAATAGCATCTACTGAATAATTATCTAATAAATGTCTTAATGTAATATAGTTACCTTTACTCTTGGATAATTTTTCTCCTTCAATAGTTATATATTCATCTGACACTATTTTATCAGGCAATCTATAATTATCATTGGTTGCTAGTAATAATGATGGAAATATAACTGTATGAAATGGAATATTATCTTTTGCATGAACTAAATATATTTTGCTATCATTCCCTTTCCAAAAGTCTTCCCAATTTAATTTATTTTCTTCAGCATATTTTTTACTAGCAGTTACATATCCCCATACATTTTCAAACCAACCATATAGCTTTTTATCTTTAAATCCATCTATTGGAATATCAATACCATAGTTTAAAGTACGAGATGCACATCTATCAGGTATTCCTTCTTTAAGATATCTTTCAGTGAAATTAACAGCATTTTCTCTCCAATCATTTCTTTTAGAATCTAATAATTCTTTTATATTGTCTTGAAAGATTGAAAGTTTAAAATATAAATTTCTATTTTTCTTATATGATGCCTTATTACCACATATAGCACATTTAGTTTCTTTTACTTCATCGATTGTAAGTAAACTTCCACATTTTTCACATTCATCACCTTTTATTTCAGATCCACATTTAGGACAAATACCAATAATGTAACGATCTGCTAAAAATAATTTGCAGTGTTCACAATATAATTGTTCTTCCTCCTTTTCTTCTAAATAACCATTGTTGTAGTATTTAACAAATTGTTCCTGAACAAACTCTTTATGATAAGGAGCATCTGTTCTATTGTATAAGTCAAAACTTATACCAAAGTCTTTAAAATCTTTAGAAAATGAAACATGGCAATCATCTACTATTTCTTTTGGACTTTTATTTTCTTGCAATGCTTTTACTTCAGTCGGTGTACCATGACAATCAGTACCAGATACTAATATAACTTTATCTCCTTTAAGTCTATGGTATCTAGATATAACATCTCCTGGTAAACTACTTGCTGCATGACCTATATGGAGTTCTCCATTTGCAAAAGGCCAACTAATTCCAATTATAATATTCATAATATCTCCCTCTTTCTTTAAATAAAAAAACCTCTTAGAAACACTAAGTCTCTAAGAGGTGAATATATTCACGTTACCACTCTTATTTATTAATACATTACTGTATTAAACTCACTAACCTACTTATGTCTTTTGCATAGTTATAGGTATCTGCTATAACGGGCATTCCCGTAATGACTTACTAAGAGTCTTTCAGTCATTCGCCTTGAGGGCCATGTTCAAAAAATACTTACATCCTCTTTTTCACCTAACAGAGTTCTCTAAAATGCTTTATATTTTTTACTCTTCCTCGCAATGGCTTTGTGAATGAGTAAATTATAGCACTTTTCTTGTAATTTGGCAAATTTCACAAAAAGCTTATCTAATTTTATAAGCATTTTAACTTTATTTTATAAGGGATTGAAGCACTTTCAATACTTTGAAACACTTATCTAAAACTTATCTAAAATTTTTAAGTTGTAATTTTTTACAATTTTTGAGCATTGTACAAAAATGGCGTAATCCCTAATATTACTTAGGTTTACGCCAATTTTAATCATTATTTACCACAACATTGCTTATATTTTTTACCACTGCCACATGTAGTGGATGTTCCCATATTATCAGTATTATTTATACTTATAGTATTATTCGTATTTCCTTGTTTATCAAACCAGGTAACATCTGTATTATTTGTATTTATGATATTACCTGTACTACAAGTATTTCTCTAACGTGGACATATTGTGGACATTGTCCACATCCGTTCACATGTTAAATTATAAAATAATTATCAATCATAATCAAATATACATTTTTAGATTTCTAATAATTTAATTATCATACTTATTTTTAATGGTATCTAATATTTGTCGTTAAAATAGGAAAATCTTTCATATTAAAAACATCTAATGATTCTGATATAAATTCAAAATCCATTCCCTGAGCTTCCATGCACCCTTTATTTATTAATAATCTAGTAAAATTATATAATGGACATTTAATTCTCGAAAAATCTTTAAATGTTCCAAATTGATTTGAATTACTTTTTATATCTTCATACTTATCTTCTTTTGCATTTTTAAAAACAATTTCCAGTGTTTTATTATCATTATACTCAAGGCAATATGCATTTTCTTTTTCTTCAAAATAATATATTATAAATTGACCATTTATTATCTGTTTATCTTTCAAACCTAACTTGTCTTTTGTATATTCATACGATTCTTTTAATTTCGTAAAAACATTTTCTACTAAATTTTTATCATTTTTTGAATGAATTCTAGATATTTCTTTAATGCCTCTTTTTTCAAGCTCAATAATAGACATCATTACTAGATCCATATCAACATGATTATTCAAGAAAATATTTTCTTTAAAAGGCTCAGTATTGTTTTCAAAAATACATTTTTCTAAAAGCTTCTTACTATTTGAGAAGGTTATAAGTGGATTAAAAATTATAAATTTATTTATAACTTTATAAACCGGTTCTAAAACTTTAGCATCCGGATATTTTTCTCTATCATTCCAAATAGTTTTATAAAATTTTGTCAATCCATTTATATATGAATGAATTACATTCAACTCTTCTTTATCCTTATAGTAATCCCAACTATTTTTACTTTTAATTCTATCAGATAAATAAGTAATATTGTCTAAAAAATCGAAAACTATTTCTGATAATACATCATTACAGCAAAATTTTGGATGTAACATATATACATTATAAAACTCATTAATACATTTATTCATCCAGTCCTTTAAAACATCAGATATATTACTATCAATGTTTGAAAAAGTTGATAACATATAATTATTTTTAATATCAAAATTTTTTACTAATGTATCATTACTTCCCTTATATATTTTATAAATTCCTAAAACAAAACCTTTTTCTGTTTTATTATAAGCAATACCAAATTTCCATACATTTGGAAACAAAGTGTCTTTTATAATCTTTAAATCATGATCAAAACAATAATTGACTTTATCAATTTCTTCCTGCATTAAGTGGTAATATTTATTAGGACCATTTATATATGAAGTTACTAATGCATTTTCACCTTTATTAATTATTAACGTTTTAAGTTTTGCATAATCAACTATTTGCTCTATAAATCTACTTTCTTCATATAAGTCACTGTCATCAAATTTTATCCTCTTAGTTTCCTGATCATTAAAATTTAATTTGTTAATATATTCTTTAGTAATTATCTTATAATATAATTTATTATTTTTAATATCACTTAAAAATAACACTACTGGATTAAAAGACTTATTGTATTGTACAACATTTAAAACTTTAGTATCACAATCATAATGATATGGTTTATTTTCATTATATTCTTCTGGTAACGTTTTACTTTGAACTTCTACAATAATTCTATCATGTTTGTTTTTATCCAGGATACTAATTCTACCATCTAAATCTGGTATTTTATCCGCTTCAGTTGTTCTAACTTTTATCTTATTATTTTTTTCTAATAAATCTCTAATAAGAGAAATTGATTTACTTTCCTTAAAATCATTATCTGATATTTTTCCAATATTAACTTTTTTATCTAGTTCAAATATAAATTCATCCATAATTGCTATCCTCTCCTTTCTTTAATTTATTAAAAACTTTACGTAATATTATATCATTTATTATCTTATATAACAATTAATCTATCAAATTTAGTCCTAACTCTCTTTCAAAAATTTTACTTACATCTTTCAAATTATCTTTTGTACAATTTATATAATAATTTTTTGTTGTTTCTACTCTACTATGTCCTAGTACTTTTGATATATCTTTTATCTCACATCCCTTTCTTAAAGTTTTTGTAGCAAAACTCCCTCTTAAATCGTAAAATCTGCATTGAATCCCTAATTCATGATGAATTATTGTAAATGGATACCTAATAATATCAGTTCCTGAATAAGTTCCATCTTTTCTAGCAAACACCATTTCTACTCTATTACGTTTAGAATTACTTTTTATAATTTTATATTCTACTAACTTACCATACTTATTTTTAACTTCTTCTAAAGTATAGTGTTTATAATTTTTACCGCACTCTTTTTTATAATTGTTTTGCAATACTTTATATTTATATAAAAATGAATATAAAGTATCACAAATATAAACTTCTCTATGGCTACCTATTGTTTTAGCAGTACCTAAATACCATCTGCCGTTTTCTTCTTTATCTTTTGCATAAACAGTCTTATTAACTTTAATAATTCTATTGTCTAAATCAATATCATTCCAAGTTAATGCAAATACCTCACCAGTTCTCATGCCTGTATAACAAGCAGTTAAAAATGCACATATAAACACTTTATTATTTTTAAATCTACCTAAAATTATTTCCATTTCTTCTTTAGTATAGATGTGACCTATATTGTTTTTTTTAATTCAAATGATAATACTCTAGGTATCTCCAAATCACCTGCTGGATTATTCTTAATAAATCCAAAATAGTAAGTTGCATCTCTCAACGAACTCTTAATAACCTTTTGATAATTTCTTAATGCATCCCTTGTACCAGATGTTTGATATAACTTTAGTAACGCTTGATTTAGAATATATGGTGTTAAAACTGATAATTTATAATTACCTAATTCCTTTTTGATATTGCTAAAAGATTCTTTATATCTCTTTGCCGTAGAATATTTATAGTTTATTTCAAAATATTCTTTCATACAATAATCTAAATAATCTCCATATAACATGTTACACTCTACATTAGTTATTCCATTTATAAATTTATCGTATGCTTTTTGCCCAGCTATATATGCCTCATTTTTAGTTTTAAAACCTGATTTAGTTATTTGTTTTCTTTTTCCATTTACCTTCCCTGCTTCAAAGCAATATTGATACACTTTACCCCTTTTTCTAATATTGATCATTATTGTCACTTATCCTTTCTTTAATCACTATTATTTCAATTCAATCTAATAAAAGATAGTTGATAATCCATCTAATCAACTATCTTTTATTTCTATAAAATTAATTTGATTTAATTTTGTCACATCTACTTTTACTTCAGTATTATAATCATTTATGAGCAAGAAATAATCCTTTAACAAAGTTAAAATGCAATTAAGATATATATCATAATACTGCTTTGAACGATCGGTATTAAATGGTATTAATTTATCAATTTGTGATAATAAATGAATATCTCCAGAAAAGAAATTATACATATATCCATATTTATATTTTTTGGCAAGTTTTCCATATGATATTTTATCTTTAAAAACTTTCAGTAATCCTTTATTATTATCATTCAATTCTTGTATATTTAAACTTTTTGCTCCTAATTGTTTATTGTACGATTCTAAAGCAGATTCTACTATAAGTTGTAAATTTATATTTTCATTTTTAACTTCTTTAATAAAACATATTTGTTCTATTATTTGCCTACATAACATTGAAATATATGATGGATATATTTCACCATTACTAAATTGTTTACAAATTTCACTTGTAATGTTTAGCGATAAATGAAAAACTATTAGATTGTTTTTTTCGATATTAATAAATTTATTTTCAAAATCAATATTCTTGTTAATCGATTTTAAATAGTTTGTCATAGATATTCTATATATCAATAAGCTCATCCAATAAATTTTATTTTTTATAGCAGCATACTTATTTAAATCTACTTTTGTATATAAATTTTCAAATATCATATTGCCAAAAATTTTGTCGTGATAATCTTTATCAATATCTAATGATTTTAATAAATTATTTAACTCCATCATTCTTTTCATCCCCTTCAATAAAAAATGTCAACAAATTTTATTTTGCTGACATCCTTTAATTTCAATGAATTTCGTCCACATTTTTATTTATTGGTTGACAAACAACAAATTTGTTCCCTTTTTTTAATTCATCTTTTCCATTATTTTATACTACTTTCCACAACAGTTTTTATATTTTTTTCCCGAACCACAAGGACACGGATCATTTCTCCCTATTTTTTCACTTTTTTTAGGAGTCCTTGTCCCCCCTTCTTTCCCCTCATTAGTCATCTTCTTCTTAACAATTTCTTTTCTTTCAATATTTTGCCTTATCTCAGACTTAAGTAAATATATAGAAATATCCTTATTAATTCTATTTAACATCTCATCAAATAACTCATACCCCTCTAACGTATAAGCTTGAAGTGGATTTTCCTGAGCATATCCTCTCAAATGAATACCCTCTCTTAAATGACTCATTGTACTAATATGTTCCATCCAATAATTATCAATTACCCTCAAAGATATAGCTTTCTCAAATTCTTGTATTATTTCCGTAGGAACATCACTTATTTTCTCTTCATAATCTTTTACCACATTATCATAAATAATATTAATTACTTCCTCATTGCCCTTACCCTCGATATCACTTAAATTCAAACGATGCCTTTTAAGTAAATTCTCATTTGCGGCCTCTAATATCTCAGCATAATCTTCATGACTCAACTTACTTGTTTCGATAGTATGAACATTTACTAAATTACTAATATTATCTCTAAATGTTTTTAGTGTCGTTTCATGAATCGAATCACTATCTAAAATCTCATTTCTCTTTCCATATATAATCTCTCTTTGATTATTCATAACATCATCATATTGTAATAGTTGCTTCCTTATATCAAAGTTATTTCCTTCAACTCTCCTTTGAGCAGATTCAACAGACTTAGAAAACATCTTCATTTGAATCGATTGTTCTCCATCAAATCCTAAATTTTGCAATGTTTGCTTATACTTATCAGAGCCAAATCTTACCATCAAGTCATCTTCAAAAGATACATAAAATTGAGTAAAACCAGGATCACCTTGACGTCCAGCACGACCTCTCAACTGATTATCTATTCTCCTTGATTCGTGCCTTTCCGTACCGATTACACACAAACCACCAAGTTCCTTAACCCCTTCACCTAATTTAATATCCGTACCACGACCAGCCATATTTGTAGCAATTGTAACAGAACCCTTTTCACCAGCCTTAGCAATTATCTCTGCCTCTCGAGCGTGATTCTTTGCATTTAAAACTTCATGCTTAATATGCTTTTTTGTTAACATACTACTAATTAACTCACTCGTTTCAATGGCAATTGTTCCCACTAAAACTGGTTGACCTAAATTATGCCTCTTCTCAATTTCTCTTACAATAGCATTATATTTACCACTTTTAACAGCAAATAATAAATCCGTAGCATCTTCCCTTATAACAGGCTTATTCGTAGGAATACAAATAACATACATATTATAAATATTTCTAAATTCTTCTTCTTCTGTTTTTGCTGTTCCTGTCATACCAGATAGTTTAGCATACATTCTAAAATAATTTTGAAACGTAATTGTCGCCAAAGTCTTTGTTTCTTGCTGAATTTTTACACCCTCTTTAGCCTCGATAGCTTGATGTAACCCCTCAGAAAAAGCACGACCCTTCATTAACCTACCAGTAAATTGGTCTACGATTATTACTTCACCATCTTGAACTACATAATCAACATCCTTACTCATTGTATAGTTAGCCTTTAAAGCTTGATTTATATGATGTACTAAAGCCGTATTATTAATATCATATAAATTTTCTATATGAAAACTCTTCTCACATTTAGAAGAACCCTCATCAGTAAGATTAATTGCCTTAGTTTTCTCATCTAGTATATAATCAACATTCTCCTTTAAACCCTTAACAAAATTATCAGCCTGTGTATACATATTAGCCGATTGCATAACACCACCAGAAATTATTAGAGGCGTTCTAGCCTCATCAATCAAAATAGAATCCACTTCATCGACAATACAATAATTTAATTTCCTTTGTACCCTATTCTCTTTTTTTACAACCATATTATCTCTTAAATAATCAAAGCCTAACTCATTATTAGTAGTATACATAATATCACAGTTATATGCTTCTTGTTTTTCACTTGGTGTTAATTCCCTTAAATTCAAACCTACCGTTAAACCAAGGAATCTAAATATTCCACCCATCCATTCAGCATCACGACTAGCTAAGAATTCATTAACCGTAACAATATGAACACCTTCACCTGTCAAAGCATTCAAATAAGCTGGCAAAACACAAGTCAAAGTCTTACCTTCACCTGTCTTCATCTCTGCAATATTACCATAGTGAATAGCAAGTCCTCCAAGTAATTGACAATAGAATGGTTTCATCTTAACTACCCTATAAGCAGCCTCTCTAGCAACGGCAAAAGCAGGAACTAAAATATCCTCTAAAGTCTCACCATTTTTTAATCTTTCCTTAAATTCTAAAGTTTTATCCTGTAACTCTTTATCACTTAATTTAGACATATCTTCATCTAATTTATCTATTTCATCAGCAATAAGTCTAAATCTCTTTAATTCTTTATACTCATTATCAAACATATTCCTTATAAAATTAAACATTATATCAAGTCCTTTCTACACTATTGTACCAAATATTGAAAAAAAAAGATAGTTATTTTGTTTCAATTATACCGTATTTATTATCTTTTCTTTTGTAAAGGATACATACTTCATTATTTAAATTTTTAAACACAAAGAAATCATGACCAAGTAAATTCATTTCAATAATTGCTTCCTCTTCATTCATTGGCTTAGTATCTATTTTCTTTCTCTTAACTATCTTTTCTTTATCTAATTCACTATCTTCAATATCAAAATTTAAATTTAATTCCTTATAATTATCTAAAACACTTTTCTTTTTTAATCTAGTTTTATTTTTTCTAATTTGTCTTTCCAATTTATCACAAACAATATCTATCGCAGCATATAAATCCTCATCAGTTACTTCACTTCTTAAAATAAACTTTGTTGTTGGAATAGTAACCTCTATAGTTTGCTTATGACCTTTAACCCTAATAAGTACATTAGCGGTATACTCATCACTTTCTTTAAAATACTTATCAAGTCTACTCAACTTATTTTGTACATAATCTTTTATAGCTTTAGTAGCTACAATCTTATCACCACGAATATTATATTTCATATCAACCATTCCTTTCATTATCATTATAAACTATTTTTATATTTTTTTAAATAGTTTTTTATTATTTTACATAATTCCACATAATTTAAATATTTATTACTTTTTTATATCTTTTAGCTCTCTTTCTAACCTTTTTATCTATTTTCTTATAAAAATAAAGAGCAACACTTAAACCAATTAATAAAATTATCTCCTTTATAGATAAAGAAACATCATTATTGTTAAATTTATTTCTTTCTTCCTCATTCCAAATACCAATTCCCTTAACCTTAGCAACACTCTCTTTATCTTTAAGTAAATCCGCATATTTATAATCATCATATAAATAAGCTACCTCGGCATAACCGTTTGTTACAAGCAAATCTTCAAGTAAATAACCATCTACAAAAACATATGCAAGTATTCTATTATATTTATCCTTTTTATCACTCTTATCGTCATATTCAAGTTCTAACTTATTAGCATTTTTAACCTTATCACAAGTATAATCACTAGATTCCTTTCCATAATATTCTTCCCTTTTCTTAGGATGAACTGATTCTGGAGTATCAATTGCTAACATCCTTACAGTATACTCTTTATTCTTAATTAAAACCTTAATTGTGTCTCCATCAACACATTTAGAAAATTTAACTTCTTCCTTTGCATAAACATTACATGAAAACATAAATAACATTATAAATAAAACAAACTTCTTCATATCTACCTCATAATTATTATATAATAAATTTATTTTCTTTTAAATATTTGTATATAATTTATTTAAATTATACATTGCATTTAAAAACTATTACTCCAAAAAGTAATAGTTTATTTTTTTGTTATTTGCTATTGCAGTTTTAATTCTATAGATTTATTTTGTGATAGATAATACTGAACGGAAAGTATAATAATCACTAGTTCCTCCATAATAAGCACCAAAAGCAAATATACCTGTACTTTGTCGATAATTAAATGTATTTAGTCCACGATAAAACCAAGGGCGGTCGGACGAAACAAAGTACACGTAATCTTTATACCATCCTGCAGTTTCACCAGTTGCATCTCCTAAATGACTTATTGTATAATCATTAAAACTAGTACCATTTGCATATAAGTCATAATATTTTAAATTTGGAAATGCTAATGTGTTTCCTGAATCAATATAACTCTCTCCTGCTTTTCCTATATATCCTGAATTATCAATTGTACTATATCCTGACATTGGACTTCTTTTAGTAGTATCATTATCTTGTATTACTCCCATTACATATTCATCCGTCCCACCTGACATATCATATACTCCTGTAATATTTCCTGTAGTAGATGCCATTCTTCCTCTTACAGTATAATAAGCATTACAAAAAGAAGTTTCTTCTCTATTAGCCTTATCACCACAGCCTGTTTTATGATAAACTGGACCTTCACAATACACAGAAGCCTTATCATAAGAAACATAAGCATCGCCATATTTATCACAATAATAATAATTATTCATACCCATATCTATATTACCTAATCCATATTTACTTTGCTTTAAATATGCTACTGCTCCCCATTCAATATTTTTCATCATATGAGCATCAGTTTGTTTCGTTCCATTTTTAGTTAAATAATTTGTTGAATTAAATTTTTGTGATGTTATAAATTGTGTTGACACATTTTGATTAGTTAATGATGTCATATTTGGCTTTATTGTAGGAGTTGTGGCATTCCCAGAAGTCTCAAATTTTCCCACCCATATTCCTTCTAATTCAGTATCACCAAATGTAAAAGCTGGATGGGTATACCATTTACCATTTTCTTTATTAGTACATGTTTCTACTCCTATTTCACTTACTTGACATCTAGTTTCTCCTGTAGTATTTGTCCCACTTTCAAAAATTACTTCTATTAATTGTTCTTCAAGACAATTATCAACACAAGTTATGAAATCATCAGACATTATTGGTTTCTTATATTCTGCATTAAATAATTGATATTTATATCTTGGTATCCATACATAATATGCTAAAACATCATCTTCCTTTATTTCTGTTCCAACTTTTGCATTCATATATTTATCTCTTTTTTCTGTTTTAACCATCACTGCATTTGCCCACATCTTATTTTCATAATCGTACCAATTATTATTCGTATTATCAGCTTTGATTAAAGTCGAATTAATAACATTATCTTTTAAAAATGTCTTTTTACTTGTCATTGTAAAACCATATGAAATATAACTTCTTGTCCAATAATCTAAATTATTTACATTAGAATTACCATTTGCCTCCTCCTTTATGTTATTAATGCTGATAGTGCAACTATCTAAAGGATATTTCCACTTACCAACACACATATCATTTAACATACCTTTCCAATCAGTTTCAGTAATATTATCAATAGTATATTCATAACAACCTGGATATTCTTCTTCAGTAGGATCAACTAAATCCCCACATTTTTTTTCATTATAAATAACGGGTATCATACCTTCTGCTAACACTGGTCTATTTGCCCCACTTTTATCTTCTACTAAACTAATATTTGATTTATCATTATCACTTTCTTTTAAAGAATGATTTACTTTTATATATTTATAACAAAGCCATCCACATAAAACTATTACCATACAGGCACTTATTATATATAAATATTTTAATGGTCTTTTCTCTTTCACTTATAACTCCTCTTTCCTATTTTAATAGCAAAAAACTAACTAAAAATAGCACCTAAAAAGTACTAATATTAGTTAGTTTATCTAATTCATTTATCTTTTTAGTATTTAAAATAATAGAATATTTAAACTGCCCCACCCATATAAAAGGTTGAATATTATAGTCAATTGAATATATTCTATTCATTTCAAACACCTACTTCCTTTTGCTATTCTTATGTATTAATTTTACTGCTTTTATTATATATTGTCAATATCTTTTACTAATTTTTTAAGCAACCAATGGGTACAACATATACGCCATCTTCTCTTTGATAAGCATATCCACCTGTCGCGGTTAAAACCATTAAAAATGATGGATTTTTCATTTTATCTGTATCTATTTTATTTTTCATTTTTATTAAGTTATTTACTCCTTCTAAAATCAATCTATCTCCACCTAATTTTATCTCAATAAGACCATAAGAACCATTTCTCAAATGTATAACTGCATCACATTCTAAATCAAGTGAATCTCTATAATGATATACTTTACCATCAATACTTTCAGCATAGACTCTTAAATCTCTAATACAAAGATTTTCAAATACTAAACCAAATGTATTAGCATCATTAATTAAATCATTAGGACCAATTCCAAGACATGCCGTAACAATAGATGGATCAATATAGTACCTAGTATCAGTAGTTCTAACTGCCGTTTTACTTCTTAAATTAGGATTCCATGCTAAAGATTCTTCAACCACGAATATTTTTTTTAAAGCACTTATATATGAAAATACTGTATCATTATCTAAAGAAAATGAATCATTGTTAATCATATCATTTTTAATAGTCTCAATTGAAGCCTGACTACCAATATTTCTAGCATAACTACGCATTAAATTCTTTACTCGTTCAGGATTCCTATTTACACCATCTACTTTTGAAATATCTGTATTTACAATGGCATCATAATAATCAAATGCCTGTTCTAATGCAATATCTTTATCCATAAAAATACTTCTAGGAAATCCCCCACGACAACATAAATATGCTATATCTTCAAATGTTAATTTATTTATCCCACATATATTTTCTTTTCCATCAAATAAATCTTTCAAACTCACTTCTCCAGTTGATTCACCTGACTCATATAATGACATAGGACGCATTAATAAAAAAGCAAACCTTCCTGTTCCTGTATGTTCTATTTTTTTATTGTCCACCGGAACAGAAGACCCAGTCAAAATAAATTGTCCTTCACAACTACGTTTATCTACTTCAAACCTAATCGCATCCCACATTTTTGGAGCAATTTGCCACTCATCAATTAATCGTGGAACATCACCCTTTAACAATATACTTGGATTAATATCCACCAAAGTAAGATTTTGTTCCTTCTCGCTAGGATCAGCCATATATAAAATGCTTTTAGATACTTGTTCCGCCGTTGTTGTTTTACCGCACCATTTAGGTCCCTGAATCAAAACAGCACCCTTACTTTTAAGTTTTTTCAAAAGAACACTATCAACTATTCTATTTTGATATTTATTCATAAATACCTCCTTGCAATAATTTTATCATAATTTTAATAATATTACAATATCTTTTCGGTAATTTGTAAGTTTTTTATTCGGTAATTTGTAAGTTTTTCGTTCGGTAATTTGTAAGTTTCTAGTATTTATATTATTCTCAATCAATAAAACTGTATTAGTAAACAAAAAAAATAACTTATATAAAAGTTACTTCATATTCTTAATTAATACCTTCTTAGGTGGATAAAAACTAATACTAGGATATACTTCTTTTAAAAGATGCTTAATCCAAGTAGGTGATAATACTTCTTCATTAATACCCATATAAACATTTAAAAAATTCTTTATATTAGGTTCTATAACTAAAATAGTACTATCTTCATTAGTTTTACTCTTCTTATATATATTATACATTTCATTATTATCTATATTAATAAATCTATCATTATTAATACGGCCTATTTTTGCTAAACCACAGGTATAATCATAATCATTTTTCTTAATCTCTATACCTAAAGCAAGACCATCTACCATTACCCCGTTCATAATTTCCTCCTTCTATTTAGTTTCAAAACAACTAGATGCCATTTTATAATATTCTACCCCTGATATTATTGATAACACTGCTGCGACTATTAAAATATAATCACTAACAATTACTCCTAATAAAGAAAATGGCAAATCATAAAATAATGTCAAAGTTAATCCTATCATAAGTGTTGCCGTTTTCCATTTTGCTACCATTATCGCACCAACAGCACCCTTCTTAGTACCCATAATCATTTTAAGTGAATCAACTACAATATCTCTAATTACAATAACTACTGCGATTACAGGACTAACCATTCCTTGACAAGCAAGAATAATAATTAATGAATTAGTTAATATCTTATCACTTATAGCATCTATTGTTTTACCAAAATCAGTAATCATATTATATTTTCTAGCTACAATACCATCAAAATAATCAGTAAGTGATGCTATTATAAATATGACACCAGCAATTAAATACTTAGTATCCATCATAATTCTTCCATCTAATACTAAACTAGGAAAATTAAAACCTATCTGCTCAAATGGAAAAAGTAACAAAACAATAATAACCAAAGATAGAGCAATTCTAGACATCGTTAACTTATTTGCTAAATTCATAATTTATCCCCTTTCAACATATGTTATTTCATCACTTTTAAAGTCATCATTTTGTAAATGACTAATTATAACATAACCAACAACAATAACTAAGGTAGCAATTAATATATACCAAACATAACTAGGTATTTTAATTTTTTCCCTACGTTGATATGTATATGGTGATACTATTTCTCTTTTTTCATTCTCTTTTTCCTTTTTTGCTTGCTCAATAACACTAAGAGGTATCTTAGATGTATAATCAAATAAAAATTCATTAAATTGATCTACTAGTTTACTACCATCTAAACCTAAATATTTAGCATAATCACGAATAAAATATTTTAAATAAAAAACATCCTTAAAATCTTCTATTTTCCCCTCTTCAATACTTCTTATTTGACTTGGTCTTAGTTTTAAATCCTCTGCTGCCTCTTCAACCGTAACTCCATTTTCTTCTCTTTTGGCTTTTAAACTTAAACCTATTTCTTTCATATTTTCCTTCCTTTATAATAATAATCTTATAAGCCACGTTCTGTACCTATTACTAGGCGGTAAACATTTATCTATGCTTTCACATTCACTACTTAAGTTTTATTCCTCAGTAGTAATTCTCCTACCAAAATTTGGATTTCTCGCTTGTGGGGTTTACCTCGTTTCATTTTACTTGTTTCCAAATAAACTCGTTTCTGTGGCACCTTAGAGTTTTATTTTCATGAGTTACCTTTTAGAAAATAAAACTGCCGTTAGATAAATCTACCTTAGGTTATTTTTTCCCTAAGCACAAACACTACTACCATCTCAGGTAGTGCGAGCGTGGACTTTCCTCTACAAAATAATTTTGCAGCGTTTACCCAGATTAATTATTTATTCATTATTTTTTCCAAGAACAATTTTTTCTAGTTGTGAAATTCTTCTAAGTAAGTCTATATTAGTAAGTTCTTTATCATTACCACGTGCCGCGGCAATTCCACTTTTTAAGTTTCTAAGTTCCTGTCTTAACTCACTATTTTCTTCAAGTAACTGTTTTCTCTCTTTTTCAATAGTTTTAATAATTGTATAAAATTCGTTATAGTCTTTAATAACTGTATCTAAAAATTGATCTACTTCCTTCATGCGATAACCAGATGGATCTATCTTAAATTCTTTTTCTAATATATCATTAGCACTTAATTCAATTCTACCTTGATACATTTTACTTCACCTCTATAATAATATTTTATGATATTTGTCTTATTTTGTCAATTCCAATAATAGTTTTTTTAAAGCTCATAAAGCACCTGAAGTAAATAAGATTATACTAAAAAAATCTTATTTTGTCAAATTTACAAACAATATCTATTATTAAAAATTATTTCTAACTCTTCTTATATACAAAAATGCACGATAAATGTGCAAACATTACCTAAAAAAAACTGATATATAATCAGTTTAAAAATCTTGCCTATTTCTTAAAAATGGTGGGATATCAAATTCACTATCAATATCTTCTTCCTTAGTACTTTCTTTTTCTATTTCTTCTCTCTTAGTTGAATTAAAACTATGATATAATGGTTCACTTGGTTTCTCAAATCCAGTTGCAATTACTGTAACTATTACTTCATCACTTAAATTTTCATTGATAACTGCTCCAAATATTGTATTAATATCTGTATTTGCAGCACTTCTAATAACCTCAGCTGCTTCTTCTACCTCAAATAATGTTAAACTAGAACCTCCCGTTACATTAATAATCGCATCGGTTGCACCACTGATAGATGTTTCAAGAAGTGGTGAAGATACAGCTTGTTTTGCGGCTTCAACAGCTCTGTTTTCTCCCGCTCCAACACCAATTCCTATTAAAGCATTTCCTCTATCTTTCATAACTGCCTTAACATCTGCAAAATCTAGGTTTACTAATCCTGCCACGGCGATTAAATCAGATATAGATTGAACACCACGATGTAACACATTATCTACTTCTCTAAATGCATCTAACATTGGAGTTGATTTATCAATTATTTCTCTTAATCTATCATTTGGAATTACTATTAAAGTATCTACATGTTGCTTTAACTCATCTAATCCCGCAACTGCTTGTTCCATCCTTTTTTTGCCTTCAAAACTAAATGGTTTTGTAACAATACCTACTGTTAAAGCTCCAAGATCTTGGCTGATTTCTGCTATTACTGGAGCAGCCCCTGTACCAGTGCCACCTCCCATACCACATGTAACAAAGACCATATCAGCACCTTCTAAGGCATCTTCTATTTCTTTTTTATTTTCTAACGCGGCTTCTCTTCCTATTTCAGGATTAGCACCTGCTCCAAGTCCATCAGTGAGTTCTACCCCTAATTGTAACTTCAACGGAGCCAAAGAATTATTTAATACTTGTAAGTCTGTATTAGCAACAATAAAATCAACGCCTTTAAGTCCCGATTCAATCATTCTATTAACAGCATTACAGCCTCCTCCACCAACACCAATAACTTTAATTTTTGCCAATTGATCCATTTCTAATCCTAACATATTAGTCATTTTTTTCCTCCTTATTATTACTTAAAAATTTTGTAAATAAATTAGTAATAATTTTACCTTCTATTTTCCTGTGATTATTCTTTGGAGTAATCAAAGAAACCTCATCTTCTTCACCTATTAAAGATATCTCTTTTCCTCTTACTTCCATTTTATCAATAAAATATTTTATCATACCCAAAGACGTCGTATACTTATTATCACGAATTCCTAAGGTATTCATTGAATATATTATAACATCTTTTCCAAAAATTTCATAGCATAAATTACGAAAATTTTTAATTTCTGTAAGTCCTCCTGTAAAAACTATATAGTTAATATTTTGTTTTGTCAAGAGAAGTATTTGTTTTTTCGCTAAATTTAATAGTTCTATTAAACGCTCCATAGTTACTTGAGACACTTCATATTGATTTAATTTAATCATTTCCCCTAGATTATTTTTTACCTCATACGTTTCCCCAATCTGAGCATATCTCTTATGTGCCACAGCAAACTTCTCTTTTATTGTTCTAGCATCAAAGATACTAATACCAAATACACAAGCTAAATCTTTATCAATACTTCTTCCACCTATTTGGATAATCTCTGTATTCATAAACTTACCCTTATTGATAATAGATACCGTTGTAGTATCATGTCCTAAGTTAATAATAGCACCTACTTTTTTATCCAAATTAGCATTTCTTACCTCAAAATAATCTCCAATTCCATCAAATGTAATATCCGCCACTTCTAAAGAAGCACCCTCTATACAACTTATAACAGAATAAATATTTTTCTTAGGTGTAGATATCATTATTCCTTTAAATTCAATCTCAGTTCCTTTAATACCTACTGCTTTGTTGTTTCCTTTATTTCCATCAATTACAAAATCCAAAGGAATTACCGTTAACAATTCATAATCATTAGCAAGTTTACTATATACTGATTTTTTTATCAAATTCGCAACCATTTTAGAAGTTATTATCTTATCTTCATTTTCATTAGTAATACTAGAAGTTACATACAAAAACTTAGCATTATAAGAAGGAACATTAACAATAACTTTTTTTATCTCAATACCTAAATTTTTATTTATTTCCTTGATACCATCTTTTATTGAATTAATTACTAAGTTAGCATCTACTATTAAACCTTTTCTAATTCCTTTAGAAGTTATCTCATAACTACTTAGAAGATTAATCTTATTATTATATAGTTCCCCTACAACAAACTTGATGGTATCACTACCAAGATTAATACTTGTGTACACTTTTTTCATAAGACACCTACTTTTATACCATTATATAATATTTTTCACTTTTTTTCTATAAAAATATGCAAATATAATAAAAAATACATATCATTACCATAATAACACTCTCTAATTTAGTAATTTTATAATCATTTAAAGAAAAAATAAATAAAATAATTGAAGATAGAAGTAACATAGCAATATCTAAAAATGAAAATGTTGGAGTAATACCACCAAATATAGCAACAGGTAAACCTAGTACAACACATATATTAAAAATATTTGTACCTATTATATTACCTACCAAAATATCCTGTTCCTTCTTTACTGCTGACACTATTGTCGTAACTAATTCAGGTAAAGATGTCCCTAAAGCAATAATAGTTAAAGCAATAACTCGATCACTTATGCCTATCGAAGTTGCTATATATTTAGCACTATCAACAACTAAATCACTTCCTATAATTACACCTGCAAGGCCTAAAGATAAAACAATAACACTCTTTAATTTTCCATATTTAGTGGTCTCTTCATCTTTATCTTCTCTATTTCGCATAATTGATATTAAATAATATATAAATATTAAAAAGAAGAAAAGTAAAATAATACCATCACTCCTAGTTATTTCATTTGCAACTCCTCCATTAAAACTCGTATCTAAAAACAAAGTTACCAACATAACAGATATTAATAGTAACAAAGGCATTTCCTTTTTTATTGTAGCACTTGTTATACGAATAGGACATATTAACCCACCTATTCCTAGTACCAATAAAACATTAACTATATTACTACCTATTACATTGCCTAAAATAATATCACTATTAGAAGACATCATAGCATTGAATGATATTGCCAATTCTGGAGCTGATGTCCCAAAAGCAATAATAGTTAACCCAATTAACTTCTTCGGTACTTTATAATTCGTAGCTAAAGAAGAAGAACCTAAAACAAAATAATTGGCTCCCTTAATTAATAAAACAAATCCTAATAACAACAAAAGAACTTTAGTTATCACTCAATCACCTATTTTCTAATTTTATTTTACCAAAAATATAGAAAAAAATAAACTATTTTTAACAAATAGTTCATAATATTTATTCTCTTGTATTAAAAAAAGTACAAAAAAGTTATGCACTAAGATTTATCGCTGGTATAATAATTATTTGTCATTAAAATAGATATTAGAAATGACAAGTAATTGTAACTTATCCTATGGAGATAGAAAAAATATTGAATTATATATAAATCATTTTAACATTTTAGATTTCTCTAAACCCTCATTTTATAATTATGTAAAAAATGGAGTATTTGAATTCAACCACTTGATTTTTCTAAAATAGTAAAATATAAAATATTAATATTAATAGAATTAACAAAATACTTAGTTCAGTATTTATGACATCACAAATAGTAAAAATAGAAAAAATAGATAGTATTAAATTCTTACCTAGTGAAGTTGGATATATAATTGAGATTAAAGATAATCATGATAAATTCTATTATATGATTGTAGATGATGAGATTGGTTATGTAGCACAAGTAAGAGAAAATTCAATTGATGGTAAAATTATATTTGTGCCAATGGATGATTAATAAATAATATTATACTAAAAAAGCGATAGTTTTTTACACTCCCACTATCGTTTTTTTTACATTGGTAATTCTTGCCTATTATTTACCTTGTTTTCAATGTATTCGAGATTATTAAATGATTTATTATTCTTTAATAGTTCCATTTGTTTTCTTGCAATATTATTTAATCTAACAAGTCTTTCATTTTGTGGTATCTTCATTTCAATTAATTCAGCATTAATATTTTCTAAATTGTTTAATATAACTAAATGAAGTAAGTCAGTATAATCTCTAATATTTCCTTTATCAGCTATTTCAGGATTACTTTCTCGCCACTCTTTAGCTGTTATACCAAATAATGCTACATTTAAAACATCTGCTTCTTCGGCATAAACAAACTTCTTTTGTTTTTCAGTTAAAGTAGGAACAATTATACTTTTAATAGCATCAGTATGAACTACATAACTAACTTTTGCTAGAACTCTATTAGCATGCCAATCAATTTTATTTTGGTATGCTTCATTTTTCTTTAATCTTTGAAATTCTTGAATAACATATAATTTAAATTCAGGACTTAACCAACTTGCAAATTCAAATGCAATATCTGGGTCTGCAAATGTTCCACCATCGTATCTACCTGATTTTGATATAATTCCAATAGCATTTGTTTCTCTTATCCATTTTTGGGGTGACATTTTAAAAGTGTTGCTTCCAGCTTCATTTTTAAACGTGTCGAATTCGCCCCTTTTAAAATTTTCATTATGTATGCTTTCCCATAATCCTAAATAAGATATAACTTCTTTGCTTCTCATCCAATCTCTAATTGGAAGTCTAGGTTCTTCATTATCTGCATATCTTGCCAAATCAGTAAGTGAAATATATTCTTTATTGCCAATTCTTAAAACACCAATTTTACGATCTTTTACTATAATTTCTGTTTTAATTTTTTCTTTATTCATAACTCACATCCTTTCTATCTTTTGAATAAAGTTTCTTAATTAATTATTTTACCATAAATTTTATATTATAGTGATAAGCCATCATCTTTTTCTTTATCTTTCCAAAAAATGTGTCTAAAAACTTGACATAAATCCAAATTTCGTGTCTATATATCTATACTAACACCAATTTTATTTATATAATCAATATCTCTTCTTATTAAAATATCTTCAGCAGTAAGGTTTAAGTTCTCATTTATTTCACAATCTATAATCTTGTGTTGATACACGAATATAAATACCTGAAACTTTCTTTTCATTATTCATTAACCAATCACTCCTTTTTATAAAAAAAGGAGACAATAGTATCTAGTAAAGTCTAAATACTACTGACTCCTCATTAAATTCAATATTATAAATTTTGGGTAAATTGTGTTTATATATCATAGATGTACCTCCATTTCTAGAGTATACCTCTTTCATTGGTTATTTATAATATCACTTTTTTTATATTTGTCAATTCCCTAATTAGGGAATAGTAGTATTAGTTGAAGTTGATATTTAAATAACTATTTAATCTTTTTTATATATTTTTCTAAATCTTTAATCTCAATAGAGTTTGATAAATTGCCGATATAAAGTGTTTTAGAATAATTAAATGCTAGAAAAGTAATTCCTTTAATAATAATTCTATGTGGCTCTATATAAGATAAATTAGAGTGTTCTATATTTATTATATTGCCATTTATTATTTTCGGTTTAGTATTACTAAAATTACATATAAACTCAATTTTCTTTTTTAATTCAATTTCAAACTCTATTGGTTTACTTACAATATTAATCATAATAAAATCCTTTCTTAACACAAAAAAATATCAACTTCTTTTAGAAATTGATACTTTTCTATATTAAGTTCAAACATAAAAGTTCGAACAAATTTCCCAATGGAGCGATAACAAAGGTTATTCAAAACTCCTAATAGCAAAGTTGATAAACAACTAATCACTATAATTATAATTATTAACGTCTTCCAGTTTTTTTTGATTCCTCTAAATAACCAGCATTTGTTAATAATGTCTTTATTCCTTCAATATCTGCATATTTAATATAATATGGTACATTTATATTGTCTGTTGCTGCTAAATCATAAGCTGAATTAAATGCTTGATAAACTTTAGCTAGTGTAACTAGAGCTTTTTGATACATTGGGCTATCTTCTTTATATTTTACTAAATCTAAAGTTAGTTTTTTCATAGACATATCTAATTTTTCTAATACTTGTTCCATTATATCCCTCCAAAACCATTATAGCACATATTTCAGTAATTCACACATTTTTTTAAATAATCTTCTAATTCATTGATTTTAATTTTATTACCAAAGTTTTTGATATA
>HF996814.1 GCA_000432575.1 Clostridium sp. CAG:762 | reverse complement strand
AATGCTGAATGGGTATAATAATTACCATTTGCTTTATTTGTACATGTCTCTGCTCCATTAGCACTATAACTACAAGTTACTGTTCCTGTTGTTTCTGTTCCACTTTCAAATACAATATCTATTACTTGAGCAGTTGTTCCACTTGCATAACTAGCATTAAAAAGTTTATATTTATATCTTGGTATCCAAACAAAGTATGCTAGTATGTCATTTTCTGGTATAATTGTTCCAACATCTGCATTCATATATGTTTCTCTTTTAGCCATCTGCATTCATATAAGTATCTCTTTTAGTACTTGTTACCATAACTGCATTAGCCCATTTTTGATTACCATAATCATACCAATTATTATATGCTCCATATTCATCTGCTTTTACCCAATTAGTTCCGTCATATGTTATTGGTATCATACCTTCAGCTAATACTGGCCTATTTGCCCCAGTTGGATCATCTACTAAATCTTCTGTTAATGTAGGACAATAAGTTACTTTCTTACCATTTTCTATCTTAATAATACAATTATCTCCAACATTAACTCCTGCTTCT
>HF996813.1 GCA_000432575.1 Clostridium sp. CAG:762 | reverse complement strand
TGTATTATTCCATAATGATATTATTTTATCATATGCTTTACTTTTAGTATTAGATGTAAAACTAACTTTACATTTACTAGTTTTAGTTAGATTACTAACTACCATTTCCCAATTATCATAATCCCAGTAAGTATCAGCATTATCACAAGTAGTTATAACATTATAATATAAATTATTATCTTTAGTAGGAAAAGCATCAACTATTTCTCCATTATTAGAAACCATTATTTTTAAATTAGGATATCCTTCTATTTTAAAATAATTCTTATCTTTATTACTAGTAATAATTAATCCTGTAATTATTGCTAGTAATATTGTAAAACTAAATATTATTTTCTTTTTCATAATTCACTTTCTCCTTTAAATTGTTACCTATTTCTTTTATTAAATAAATAATTAAATATTTATTATAATTATTTATACTATATTCTTTTTTAATATTAATATCTAAGTTATCTAATATTAAATAATTTATTTGATATTTATCTAATTCATAATTTTTTTTATATTTAATTCCATACATATTTTATTATCAATAAAATATGTCTTTAATATTCTTTTTTTTCTTATAAATATTATATAATTAGAATATATATCTTTTGTAAATTATTACTTTACATTTTTTTTTTGATTTATAGGGTGCGTGGGAGCAATACTTGCTCCGGCACACACTTAAATCCATTTTAATTTCCTAAGGCTATTTGGAACGGATCGGTTATTGTTCCTGTTCCACTTAAATAATAGACATTAGAGTTTAGATATAGGACTGGGCGAGCACCAAACCCATAGTCAGCACCGTAGCCGGAGTCCGCGTACGCGAGGTTGTAGACATAGAACACGCTATAAGCATAACCAGAGTAAGGAGACACTGTCCATTCATTTCCATTTTTTAACATCCATGCATTTCCGCCACAGGCTGTTGCACTGTAATCAAACAGTGATTTACTAGAATGATTACAACTAGAATTTTTTACTGAATATCCATAATCACTGGCATACATTAATCCTACTTTAGCAGTTGTTACTATTGGTGTTCCACTTGTTTTTACTGTTGTTCCTCTTTCTGTTTTATACATAGTTTCTGCATTGGACCTAACGCTTCCCCCTAAATTCCATGTTGCGGTTTCAATATAATCTAATACATTTTTAAGTCCATTTTTAGTAAAGCTACATGGTTTTGTTACTGATGTTGAAGAGAAATTACAAGTACCTGATGTAGAATTTAAATATAGAT
>HF996812.1 GCA_000432575.1 Clostridium sp. CAG:762 | reverse complement strand
TTATATTTTAGTGTCAATACTTTTTTAATATTTTTATCTAAGGAACTACAACAGCGTAGCAAAAGAAAAACCCACAAACAATATGTTTGTAGGATATTTTTATCTTTTACTAAATTGTGGTGCTCTACGAGCAGCTTTAAGACCATATTTCTTTCTTTCTTTACTTCTTGGATCTCTTGTTACAAAGCCACTTGCTTTTAATTTTTTACGGTATGAATCTTCTTTTTCTTCATTTGCTTTGTCATATTCAAGTAATGCTCTGGTGATACCTAATCTAATTGCTCCTGCTTGACCAGAGAAACCTCCACCTGAAACATTTGCTTCAATGTCGAATGTTTCCTTATTACCAGTTACTTCAAGTGGTTGTGTTAAGTCCATTACTGATACTTCATATGGCATATATTCATGAACATCTCTACCATTTACAGTAATTTTACCAGTTCCTGGAGTAAGTGTTACTCTTGCCACAGCACTTTTTCTTCTACCTGTACCATAAAATTTTCTATCTTTTGCCATGGTTATTTCCTCCCAACTTCTACTTTTTCAGGTTTTTGAGCCATATGTGGATGTTCTTCATTTGCATATACAAATAATTTTTTGTACATTGCACGGCCTAATCTACCTTTTGGTAACATACCTTTAACTGCTCTTTCTACCATTTCAACCGGATAGTTATCTCTCATAACTTTAGCAGTTCTTTCTCTCATGCCCCCTACATATCTTGAGTGGTCATAATAGATTTTGTCATTTAACTTATTACCAGTTAAATTAACTTCTTTTGCATTAATAATTATAATGTAATCTCCACAGTCAACATGTGGTGTATATGTTACTTTGTGCTTTCCTCTTAGCATATGTGCTGCTTTGGCTGCAACTCTACCTAAAGATTCTCCTTTTGCATCAATAACATACCATTTACGGTCAACTGTTTCTTTTTTTTGCATAAATGTTGTCATTTTTTCTATCTCCTTATTTTTTAATAATATTTTCTCCTATCCGTGTTCCCAATACGAACAGGCAAAAATATAAAATGTACCGATTATGATTTTACTAAATAATATGGATTTTGTCAACAAATATTTGTCTTTTTTTTCGTTATTTATCATTTTTATTAGTTTTATGCATCTATTGATTATATTTTTTCTTTAATTCGTTTAGAATATCATTATGATTTTTTTCTCTTTTTTTTAAATAATTTTGTTCTTCTTGAGGAAGACCTTTTAAATAATCGTCCCATTTTCTATACTCTTTTGTGCATTCCCATCTTGATGATAGGTTATCTGCTTTTTCATAATTTCCCGATTCCATTAATTTTTGATATTCTTTTTCATAGTCTCTTTGGGTGCCATAATATAATCCACCATAGAAACTTGCAAAATATTTGGCATCAGCCATTTTATCTTTTGCATCTAACTCGTATAAATCATAATCTTCTTTTATCTTTTTAACTTCTTTTTCGTATCTTAAATTTTCAGCTTCTACTTCTTTTAAATATTGTTTTTTTATATTTTCTTGTTCATTATTGTTGCTTTCGGTTGTTGGTGTTTCTGTAGGTGTCGATGGTTTGCTTGGATTATTGTTATTGTTATTGTTATTGTTGTTATTGTTATTGTTATTGTTATTATTTTTATTATTATTTTTATTATTATTTTTATTATTATTTTTATTATTATTGTTTTTATTTGTATTGTTATTATTACTTTGGTTATTTGAATTATTATTTGGTGTTGCTGGAGTGTTATCAGTATTATTATTTGAATTATTTTCTTGTTCTTCTTTGTTATCTTCATTGGTGATGATTTTAATGGTTGATAATTCTATATTTTCTTGTTTTTTGAATAGAGAAACATACCATTCCCCTTTAAGCATTCCTGCAATGTATCCTTCGTTGTTTTCTTTATCTTTTATTTTATACCATATGATGTTATTATATTTATCTATATCAATTACTTGATAAATATCGTCTTTTATTACTTCTCCTATTTTTTTAGAGGTTGTATCTGTTTTTTTTCTAACGTTAATGTATTCATTCGTTATTTTGGTATATAGTATTTCATTCTTGTTCAAATATTTTAAACTAGTTAGTTCGTTTAGTGATATATTATTCTTAATATTTTTGCTGGTAAATTTAATACTTGTAAATACTCCAATAGATAGTACTGATAGAAATATTAAGGTGGTTATTATTATTTCTCTTTTAGATATCTTTTTGTTATGATATTCTTCTTTTAGGATGTTATTTTCTTCGATTTTTGTTATTTCTTCTTCATCTTCATCAACTGAAATTTGCTTTAAATTGGTTTTGTTTGGAAGAAATACTAAAATGCTAGTTAGAGCATACATTATGGAATATATGTGGGTTAATATTATATTATTTTGTGTTGCTTGATATGATATTGAAATTAATATGCCTAGGGCAATTAAATACCCTACTTTAGCAAACTTTCCTGCTCTTTTTGAGACAATTGACATAATGAATGAGATAAATATTATTATTCCATAGATAAATAATGGCATGAATAAATCTTTTAATTCATAACGAAATAATTCAAAAACATTATAATTTTTATCTACTGTTAGACCATAGTTTAATGGTAATATTATTAATAGAAATAAGATAAATGATATACTAAAATATGTTATGGTGTTTGGTATATTTATTTTTTCTATAATTTTTGTTATGTCTTTACTATTTTGTTTACTTTCTGTTTGTTCTTTGGTTGTTTTGTTAATTTTAATACCACAATGAGGGCAGATGGGTGCTTTATCACTTACTTCATTTCCACATTCAAGACATTTTATTAAGGCCATACAATCACTTCCTACTTGAGAATATTATACTATTTTATTTATTTACTTACAACTAGTAAAAAACATTTTTTAGGTAAAGTCCTTCTGGATTGGCTGTTTTTCCAGCGTTAATTCTATCTTTACTGTTTAAGATATCTATCATTTCTTCACTTTTTCTTTTACCTTCGCCTATTTCAATTAATGTACCAACCATGTTTCTTACCATATATCTTAGGAACCCAGTTCCTACAAAAACTAGTGTTAATCGGTTTACATCTTTGATATCTCTAATTAAATTGGTTTGAGATATGGTTCTTACATAATCTTCTTTGGGTTCGTCTTTGTCTATTTTTGTAAATGCTCTAAAATCATGGGTGCCTTCTAAATACTTCATTGCTCTTTCCATTTCTACGGTGTCTAATTTTTTGTTATACTGATAAACATAGTTTCTTTCTATTGGGTTATATTCTCCCATGTTGATTAGGTAAATGTATTCTTTTCCTTTGGCATTGAATCTAGCATGGAAATTATCATCTACTTCTTCTACTTTTTTTATGTAAATGTCATTTGGTAATATAGAGTTTAAAGCTTTTTTCAATTTATCACTGGTGATTTTTGTAGCTAAGTCAAAATGGGCTTTTTGGTTTATAGCATGGACTCCAGCATCGGTTCTTCCTGATGCGTGAACTTCTACTTTTTTGTTATCATTGATTTCTTTTAAGGCTTTTTCTAATTCTCCTTGAACTGTTCTTTCTTTTATTTGTTTTTGGTACCCTTTAAAATTAGTACCATCATAACTGAATATTATAAAATATCTTTGCATGATTACCTCCAAACTACTAAGAATATTATAACATTAATTAGCAATATAACAATATCTAATATGGAAATACTTTTAAATTGGTAATAACTTCTACTTCCTTGATATAATCTAATGCTCATGATGTCGGTAATGGTATCGGCTCTTTTTAGGGATAGAATGAACATGGGTGTAAATAAAATCATGATGCTTTCTAGTTTTTTTAAAAGGTTTTCGTTATAAAAATCAATTCCCCTACTGGCTTCTGTGTCTATAATATTTTTAGATTCTTCTATTACTAAGGGAATGAAGATTAGTGATAAACTGATGCTTAGTGCCATTTCTTTTACTGGTAATATTGTTTTTAGGGGACTTAGAAGAATTTCTAGGCTATAAGTTATATCTTTTTCTTTGGTTGTGAACATTAGGATGGTGGAGTTTATTACTAATAATATTACTTTCCCGACTAAATATATTATGTTTATTGGGTTACTCTTTAGTAATAAGTTAATTATTATTATGAATAGGATGAGTATTTTTAATTTAAATACTTTTTTTAGGTAATTAATAATATTTATTTTGGTGAGTAGAATGATTATGAGTAGATAAATAGATAGAATAATCATATCTGTTATTTTATTTATACATAGGATGCTTAGCATAATAATTATAATATCTATTATTTTTAGAACGGAATTTAATTTATGAATTGGGGAATTTTTATATATATAATTACTTTTTGACATGATTTTTTATTTCCTTACTTAATTTGTTGATATTGTTATGATATTTAAGTTTAATATTTTTGGTTTGGTTTACGTATTTAATAAATTCTAATTCGGCTGGTAGAGATAAGTTATCTATGTTACTTTTGTATAAGTCTTCTAGGGTTCCTTGGTGAATGATATTGCCTTTGTCCATAACCATGATATTGTTGGTTATTTTACTAATAAATTCGATATCATTAATATTTATTATAATGATTTTATTTGTTTTTAGTCTATTTAGTAGGTTAATAAGATTTTTTTTGCTTTGGTTATCAAGTCCTATAGTGGGTTCATCTAAGAGGATGATTTCAGGATTAGTTACTAATAGGCAAGCAAGGGCTAATTTTGTTTTCTCACCACTGCTGAGGTTAAATGGATTCATATTTAGGTAATTATCATTTAATCCTACTAGTTTTAGAGTTTCACTTACTTTTTTTTGATGGTCGTCTTTTATTTTGAAGTGTTTTAAACCAAATGATACTTCTTCATATACGGTTTGGTTAAAAAAACTTGTTTCTTTTTCTTGTGGTAAATAACCTATTTTAGGTCTTATTTTCTTAATGTTAATGCCTTTTTCTAGTTTTATGTTATTAATATATATTTGGCCTCTGGTGGGTTTATCTAGGTAGTTAATTAATTTTAGTATGGTACTTTTGCCACATGAGTAGCCCATAATGGCGGTGAGGCCTTCGGTGAATGTATAGTTAATGTTGTTTAGAATTTCCTTTTTGTCTTTTATGTATGTTAGGTTGTTAAGTCTTATTTCCATAGGTGATTCACCAGCTCTTTTTTGTCTAAATATATTTTATTAATTATTTTTTGTTCTATTAAGGCATTTGATAGTTTTACTATGAATGGTATTTCTATGTTTAATTCTTCTAATAATGTTTTGTTATTATATAATTTACTAGGATTATCTTTGAAAATAATGCTACCATCTTTTAGCAAGATTATGGTATCACTTAAGATAGTTATATTGGTGTCATGTGTTACTAGAAGTATGCTTAGGTTTTGGTCATTTTTGTATTGTTTTATGGCATTTGATAATGTTTCTTTATCTTCTTTATTTAGATAGTTTAAACCTTCATCAATAATTAATATGTTAGGCTTATGTATTAGTGATGCTGCGATGTTGATTAACTGTTTTTTACTTTTTGATAGGTTATAAGATTCTTTATCTAAGATATTATTTAGTTTGAATAAGTTTACTATGTAATCTAAGTTTTCTTTGATTAGTTCATCTTTGTAACATAAGTTTTCTAGGTTATAAACTAGATTATCTAATACATTTACGCCTAGAAATAAATCTTCTATTTTATCATTTACATATCCTATTTTTTTTCTTATTTCATAAATGTTTTCTTTATTTAACAATATGTTATCTATGTAAATGGTGCCTTGGTGAGGGATAAGGCCTAGTAAGATATTGATTAAGGTGGATTTGCCAGAGCCATTTGTACCAATTAACATTGTGGTTTTGTTATTTGCTATATTTAGGTTAATGTTATTAAATATTTCTTTGGTTTCATAACTGAAAGATAAATTTTTTATTTTTATAATGTCCATATATATCACATAATTATTATAAATAAAATTTTAGAAAAAAGCAAATAGTATGTTGCTATTTAATTTGTGGTTTGTGTTTGATATTCTTAGAACAGCGTAGCAAAGAGCATAAAGAAAAATAAAAGTTTAAATTGTTTTCTTCTTGATAATATAAATTATTTATTGTATAATTATCGTAGAATGAAAAGAGGGATGTTATGTTAAAAACATTTAATTTTAACAAGATGCCTATTGTTGACGTGGTTAATGAGATAATTATTGATGCCATTAATAACGGGGCTAGTGATATACATTTTGATCCAAGTGAAGATATGCTTAGAGTTAGGGTTAGAATTGATGGTGTTTTGCAGAATTATTCTTCTATTCCAAATTCTTATAAAAATAATTTGATTACGAGGATTAAAATATTGGCCAGTATGAACATCACGGAAACAAGATTGCCTCAAGATGGCGCAATTAAATCTGTTTTGAAGGGTATTAATTTGGATTTACGTGTGTCTTGTTTGCCTACTAAGAGAGGGGAAAAAATAGTTATTCGTATCTTGGATTATTCTATGAGTTTGAGAGGTATTGAATATTTATATTTTAATGAGAGCAATTATCAAAAAATACTTAAGATGCTAGCAGCCCCTTATGGCATTATTTTGGTAACTGGTGCTACGGGAAGTGGTAAGTCTACAACAGTATATTCTTTTTTACAGAAATTGAATGTTGAGGGTTCTAATCTTATTACGGTAGAGGATCCAGTGGAAATGGATATTGAAGGCATTAATCAGGTGCAGGTTAATAGTGATATTGGATTGGATTTTGCTACTGTGTTGAGGTCTATTTTGAGACAGGATCCTAACATTATTATGATTGGTGAGATTAGGGATAGTGAGACTGCTAAGATCGCGGTTAGGGCTTCAATAACGGGGCATTTGGTTTTGTCAACTTTGCATACAAATAACTCTTTGAATACTATTGAGAGGTTACTTGATATGAATGTTGAAAGATATTTGCTTGCTTCGGCTTTAACAGGAATTGTATCACAAAAATTGGCTAGGAAACTATGTGATAAATGTAAGAGAATAAGAAAAACAACTACTCATGAGAAGCAATTGTTTAAGGCAGTTTTAGGTAAAAATATCGAGGAAGTATACGAAAGTGTTGGATGCGATGAATGTCATGGTGGTTATAAGGGACGTATTGCTATTCATGAGGTGCTACTAATTAATCAGGAAATTAGAGATGCTATTAGTACTGGTGTTAAGAAAGAGGATTTAAGAGAATTAGTGTATAGTAATGATGTTATAACTCTTTTACAAGATGGTTTATATAAGGTAATTGCTGGGTTTACGTCATTTGAAGAGGTGCTAAAGTTAATCGAAGTTGATGATGAGATAAGTGATATTGAAGCAATGGAAAAGGCCATGTCAAATATAGACAAATAGAAGGGATGATAACATGGAAGAAAAAATTAAAAATGTCTTAGATAAGGTAAGACCATATTTGCAAAATGATGGAGGAGATATTGTTTTTAAGAGATATGAAAACGGTGTCGTTTATGTTAAGTTAATCGGGGCTTGTAGTAATTGTCCAATGGCTATTCAAACTTTGGAAGATGGTATTGAACAGGCTCTTGTTAATGAAATTCCAGAAGTAGTTAAAGTTGTTAATGAGGATTAATAATCCTTTTTTTTATTAGCCATTCAATGCTGGGAATGTTGTAGAACATTTTTAGATATGTATATATTTTTTTTAGATACTCTTGGTAGTTATCGATTTTTTTGATGATTAGGGAAATGTTTTCTTCTTTTTGTTTGCCATTTATGATGTTGTCATATTCATTAAAGTAGAAACTGGGATACATAATTCTTGCAAATAGCATTCTAATGCCGTATTCTGTATACATGTTGTGTTTGAAATATGTATTTAGTTCGTTGAAGATATTTTTGTTGTTATTAAAAAAAGACATTTTTATGTATTCGGCTAGATCTCTTGCTTTATGATCTATTTTTAAGTTAGAAATATCATAGAAATTTAGCATGGTATCATGGGTGTTTATGTGAATGTGGCTTATGACTTCTTTATCATATATTGTGGGTTTTGTTTCTCTTATGGTGTCGTTCGCATAACTGATTGCGTTTTCTGCCATGCCAACAAAGTAGTTGAAGCTGTCTACTAACATTGGGTATCTTTTACCCATTTCATTTATTTGATATTCTAGGTAATCTATTTTGTTACTCCATAGTATTGGCCAGGTGTCTTTGACTGAGGGTATATTGTGATTAATGTTTTGATTTGCGAGGTTGCTAATGTCGCTTAGTTTTATTTTGGCATCTGCAGTGATGTTGATTTTGAATAAGTAATATGGAATGTTATTTATTATGGAAATGATTTTGTTATCTTTATTTGGTATTAATTCGTGGGCATAGTTAAGATTTAGTTGGATGTTTTTGCTTAATTCGCTTAGAGGTTTGATATTGTCTATGTTGTTATCAAAAATTTTAAAGTAGTAATGGTTGTTGTTGATTATGAAAAAATAATAATTATTTTTATTAATTATTTCTTGTGGTTCTAGGTTATAAAAATATTTTATTTCATTTTTCATAATATCACCCACTTAATCATATGTTGTGTTTTGAAAAAATATCATTATTAGGAATTAAGATGATATTTTTCATTAGAAAAAACCTATTAACAGTTTGGTTATTGTTAATAGGTTATTTGTTTATTAGTTTGCTGACTTGTTCATTAAATTTATCAGTTAAATCTTGTAATCTTTTATAATTTTTGTCTAGTTTTTCTTTTTCTTTTTCTATTTTTAAATCTTGTGCTTTTTTTATGGCCTCGAATTCTTGTCTTTCTTTCTCTAATTTTTGTCTTTCTAAGGCTACGTATTTTTCAAAATTGGCTTTTTCTTGTTCAAATAGTTTTTTGCTGTTTTCTAGGACACCACTGGAAGTTATGACGTTTTCTTTCATGTTTTTTAATTCACTGATGTATTTAGAAGTACCATCAACTTTTTTATTTAGTTTATCAAATAATTCGTCAAAATTAGATAGAACGTAACTTTCTTTATTTTCCATATAGTTTTCAATTTCCCTTTCTATTTTTTCTTTTGGTTTTACTTCTATTTTTTTGACAGCATTAAATTCATTGTATATTAGTCTAAATTCAACCCATAGCTGTTTTAATGAGTTTATATTTGATGAAATGGCGATGCCTTTTTCTATGTAATTTTTTGTGTATATTACGTTGTTTACTTTGAAATTTTCTGGTTTGATATCTTTTAAATTATCATAAAGAGTTTTTATTCTGTCGCGATAGGTGTTTTTGTTTTTTGATGTGGGGCTGTGATAAAAATTCTTTATTCCACTTAAGACGTTGTTGCTTACTTTTGCTGGTTTTACTCCATTTACTACTGAAATGTTGGAAATATCTAAATCAATTTTTCTTAAATCACTAAGTATTTCATTCATGGCTTACTTCCTCATCTGCGTATTTGGCTAAATATTTCATTATTTCTTTAATGTGTTCCCACTCTAAATCATCGATGTTCATTAGGTATTGTTTTTCTCCGTTTTCTACAATTTTGCCAGCATAAATGATTGTGTTTTTATTTTCGTCTTTTTCATTTTTGGTGTAAATGATGTATTTGCTATCAAACTTTTTACTTTCAAATGCACAAAGCAATTCTACCTCAACAATATCTTCCATGCCATTGACTATTGTTATTAATTTCATATTGCCCATGTTTCACCCTCTTCATTCTTAGTATATTATATTTTTTAGTTTTTATTTATTTTTTTTAGTACAAAATAGCGACATTCTACTGCACAATTGTTTTTTAGGTAGGTGTCTAAATTGTTAAAATTATTTATTTTGTTTACTTTTTTGTTCTTGGCATCATAAAAGCCTTTTAATCTTAATTTATTGTAGGCTATATCTCCTACGATATAGTCGTAATCATAAAAATAATCAGTATATTTTTCTTTAAATTCTTCTTCGTTGAAGGCTTCTTTGTAGTTTGTTAGTAATTCATAGGTTTTATCTTCTATGTTGATTTCGTTCATTTATTTGACCTCCTTCAGGTAATCTATTGCAAATGCTTTTTTTTGAATTTTGTATTTGTCTAGGTTGGAAGATGATAGCCAAGTGATATATCCTCCTTTTAGTCCTTGTTCAAATAAAGCCGTTACTTGTTTTTCTATTTCTTCGGCTTCATAGGCTATGCCGTTTGGATCAACATATGATTGGACATTGAAGGCTTGAATCCAAGTTCTAACTATTGCGGGTGAGGTAGTTTCTTTTTGTCTCTTAGCTGCGTCTTTGGCCCATGCGGTCATTAATTCATATGGATGATTCCATGGTTTATCTATGCCATAGTAACCTTTTGAGAAGTGGTCTGGGTATGGCATACCTGATATGACGTCGACAACATTGCTAATCGCTGGCCAATACTGACCATAGGCCGTTACATAGGTGCCATTTGTTGATTCACCAAAGACATCTACTGAGACGTAGACATTTGATTTATGTAACTCATCAGTAGCATATTGTAGAAATCTTTGGATAGCTTGGGCTTTTTCTTCGTTGTAGGTGTTGCCTAAATCGACTTGATTATTTTTTTCGATGGAAGTCATTTTATCTGGAAATCTTACGTAATCAAAATTAATTTCATTAAATCCCATTAGTTCAACGGCTTCTTTGGCTAGAGATACGTCATAGTACCATACTTCTCTTGAATAAGGTGTTGGCCAATAGGCTTTGGAATGTAAGTATGGTTCGTTTGTTTTGACGTTTTTTATTGAGTTTTCTGGGTGGTCTTTAACATAATGAGTGGCTTTGAAAGCGGTGATTCTTCCTACAACATAGAAGCCTGCTTCTTTTAATTTGGTAATGGCTTCTTTGTATTCTTCAACGGTATTATTGGCATATTTGTAACTTGTTGGTGATAATTCTTTTAAGATGGGTGAAGCATAGCCAATTGCACTGTCATCTATGATGTCTACAACAAAGGTATTTATTTTGGTGTCTTTAGCGAATTCTATGTATTTATCTATGTTTTTTATTACGTTTTTGCCACTGTTGAGATAAAGAGAGTATACTGAGTCGGGCATTTTGTTGTTATCAAATTTTGGTTTTTCTACGGGATAATAGTCTAAGTTAATGGCGTTGCCCCCATTGTAGGAGTTTTTTATTTTGGAATGGATTTTATCATATGTTTCGGCTTCGTAGTTGGCTTGGGCTTCTTCTTCGGTATCTACTAGATATTTGGCGTAGATGTAGCCTTCGTTATCTTCTATTTTCACTTTGTACATGTTGACTAGACCTTTGTCATTTAATTTATCATAGTCTAATATGTTGACTTGACTTCCTTTTTTGGCTAGGCTAACTATATGGATGTCGCTGATGTCTTTTAATAGGCTGGTAGATACTTGAACATATAATTCTTTTTCAAGGACAACGTCGTGGCTGTTTTTTACTAAATTGGCTGTGTCAATATAAAGTGTTTTGCCTTCTTCTTTGATTTCCATATACTTTTTGTTGTCTTTTTTTATGAATTTATTTTCAAAGATGTTTATTTTATTGCCACGATATTTTTTCTTTACTTCTTTTAGTTCTTCGTCGTATAGGGGAACTTCATTTGTGGAAGAGGCTAGGTAGTATGTTACTGATGATTTGAAGGAACCTATAAGTTGTTTAGAAAGCGTAGCAAACGCAAAGACGATTGTTATTAATACTAAGGAACTAATGATGGCTTTTTTTATATTTAATTTTCTTTTTTTCATTATAGTACCTACTTTCATTTAATAGTATAGCATAACATTGAAAATTTTGCTACTACCTAAAATAAATATTATGCTTTTTTTCATAATCTAAATTGGTGGTTGGGCCGTGGCCTGGATATAATGTGATATTGTTATCTATTTTTTTAATTTTGTTGAGGCTTTTTTGCATGTCTTTCATGTTTCCCGTTTCTAGGTCGGTTCTACCTATGCTGTCAGCGAAGATAAAGTCGCCTACGAACATGATATTTTCTTTTTTGAAGTAAAAACTTATCGAGTCGGTTGTATGTCCTGGGTTGTATATGACATCAAAGATGAACGGTGAGATTGTGTATTCTTTATTGCTTAGGTTGTGGTAATCATAGACTTTAACATGGTATTTATCGATTAGGTCTTGGAGGGCACCAATGTGGTCGAAATGGTGATGAGTTATTAGGATAGCTTTTAATTTGACGTCTTGTAGGTATCTATCGATTTTTTCAAATTCACTGCCTGGGTCTATTACGAGGGCACAACTGTTTATTTTTAGAATGTAGCAGTTGCATTCTAAGGGGCCTACTTTTAATGTTATTATTTGCATTTATAATCACCTATTAATAGGATAACATATTTTGAAAAATTTAGCTATGTTTTTAAACTTTTTTTGGTTTGTTGAGGTGTGCTATGCTGTTTTAGTTTTGTGTTCTTTTTAATTATGGGTAAATTTTAGTAAAAAAATTCATGTTTTGTATTGTCAATTACAAATATTTATGTTATTATAGTGTTGCTTGTTTGATTTATGGCGATGTAGCTCAGCTGGCTAGAGCGATTGGTTCATACCCAATAGGTCGGGGGTTCGATCCCCTCCGTCGCTACCAAAATGATGTTATAATAGATAGAAATATCTGTTTTTTTTATTTGGGAATATGGTAAAATATTATTAGCAATAGAGAAGAATTTATTGAATCAATGATTAGTTATAAAAAGATTGTTAAAAGGTGATGAAATTGTTAATTAGATAATTATGATATTGTTTATTGTTGACTTAGTATCTAATTTTGATATTAATAAACCTTTATTGGAAATTAATGAGGATAATGATGATTCAATAAATTTGGTTTATAAGGGTTTGCTTTATGATACCTATATTGTTATGGATATTTTGTACCACAGGTAAAGCTTAAAGAATATGGTTTTCTGTAGTATTAATATTATAAAAATTAAAGATATGAAGAATATTTATTATGGAGAAGGTATATTTTACAAGAAATATTACTGAAGAAAGTTTGGTTAAAATTTATGAGAAATTAGAGTTAGTTTGAACGGGAAAGTCGCAGTTAAAATATCAACTGGTGAATTAGGTGGGCACAACTACTTAAAACCTTAATTAAAGATTTGGTTAATAAGGTTAATGGGACAATTGTTGAATGTAATATGGCTTATAACGGTCAAAGGAATGACACAGAAAAGCATCTTGAGGTTGTTAGAGCACATGATTTTGACAAATTTGCTAATATTGATATTATTGATGCTGAGGGGGAAATAGCAATTCCTGTTGCTTTAGATATGGCTTCAGTTAATGTGATTGATAAGCATCATTCCTCAAAAAAAGATAGTTTAATTAAAAGAATTGAATCTTTAAATGGGAAGCATACTATTGATGTGGCTTATCAACTTGGTATTGGTAATAAAGAATATGAATTGGTAAATATTGATTAGAAATAAAGAAAAAAGGACTTCACTGTGAAGTCCTTTAAATATCTCATGGTCGGGAAGACAGGATTTGAACCTGCAACCCCTTGGTCCCAAACCAAATGCTCTACCAAGTTGAGCCACTTCCCGATTTTCTCCATGTATTTATTAGTATATCATACTTTTTATAAAAGTCAACTTTTTTTTGAAAATTTATTGTTTTTTTTGATGATAGGTATTTTTTTATTGAATTGTTATAAATTTATAATGTTTTATAGTTTGATATTGCAGAGTATCTAAAAGTCACTGAAAGAAAATATTTAAGTTATCAAATGAGAAATAGGAATGATTCCTTTCTTATATTGATAACATCGTGCAAAAGAAAAAAAGTGAATAATCACTTTTTGTTTAGCTTTGTGTTGCTGATGCTGAAATATAGCCGGTTACTTTGGATCCTGAATACTCATCTTCGGCGTTAGCATCTAACCACACATAGATATAATATCTTGTTGATGTTTCGGTTAAAGGTATTCCACTCATGAGAGTTATATCTCTGCCTGATACCGCGCCTTCTAATGTCCCTTCTGTGCCTACTAATTCAGTAGGAGTCCATGTTTCATTTGCGGCTTCGCAACTAGTTGGGGTGTCATATGTTGTGTTTGAGCATGATCCGCCAGTGTATACCGCAAAGTGAAATTTGTTAGGGTTAGCTGCTGTCCATGTTCCGCTTGCACTTTCACATGCTGTTTGTGTCTCGTGGGCAGTTATTGAACAAGTGCCACCCATGGTTAGTTCAGTTATGTGTAATTTTAATGTTGCATTGCCAGATACACTAGTTGATGTTTTACTGATATTTACCCACGTGCTTAGTCCTCCTGTTTTATCTTCGGTTGGGGATAGGGTTCCTTGTAAAGCTGCACCTGAACCTGTATCATTGTTATATTGAACATCAAAAATACCTGTTTTAGTTCCTACATCTGCGTTTCTAATCCATGTGTACCATGCGTATGTGGCTCCAACTATTAGGAGAATAAAGGCAACTACTCCTAAAATAGTTCCCCATATCTTTTTACTTTTTATATATTTTTGTTCATAACTAGTTGGTTTGCAGGTAACTGATTGTGTTTCGTTTCTAATAATCTTTTTTTCATTATTTTTATTCTTATTTTCCATGTTTCACCTTCTCTTATGATACAAGTATATCATATATTTAAAGTTTTTTGCAACTTTTTTAATTTTTTTTTGTTTTTTTATTGACAAAAGTCAAACTTGCAGTTATTATATATATCACCAATTCAAATTTTTAGGCGAATTGGTGCTAGTATCACACTAGCCAACCCCTTTTTATTCTTTTTGGGAGATCGGCCTCAGGGGGACGGTCTCTTTTTTTATAATAAAATGATTTAAAAAAAGAAAGAAATACTATTTGTTTCTACTATCGTATTTCTTTCTTGTTTCTGTATTTAATATTTTTTTTCTTAACCTTAAATGATTAGGAGTTATTTCCACCAATTCATCTTTGTTGATGTAGTCTAAGCAACCTTCTAATGTTAATTTTCTTGGTCTTTTTAGGACTACTGTGTGGTCCGAACCTGCGGCACGCATATTGGTTAATTGTTTTCCTTTAACTACGTTTACCGCTAAATCGTTTTCTCGGTTACATTCTCCTACTATCATTCCTTCATATATTTCTTCACCTGGTTCTATGAACATAATACCTCTGTCCTCTAATAGTCCAATGGCATATGATGTTGATTTACCATTTTCCATAGAGACCAAGACACCTAGTTTTCTTTCACCAATGTTGACATTTTCTTGTTTTTCATAACATTTGAAAGTGTGATTTAAGATGCCATATCCTTTTGTCATTGTCATAAATTCTGTTGTGAAACCTATTAAACCACGTGATGGAATGGTATAGTTTAATCTTACCATGTCAACAAAGTTAGTCATGTTTTCCATTTTGGCTCCGCGAAGGCCTAAGGCTTCAATGACATTTCCAACGCTATCTTCTTTTACTTCTATTTGGACATCTTCATATGGCTCACAAATAACACCATTTATTTCTTTCAAGATTACTTCAGGTTTTGATACTTGTAATTCAAATCCTTCACGTCTCATATTCTCAATTAAAATTGATAAATGTAATTCGCCACGTCCTGAAACAAGCCATGAATCATTTGATGATTGTTCTACTTTTAAGCTTACATCTTTTTGTGTTTCTTTGTATAGTCTTTCTTCTATTTTTCTTGCCGTTAATAACTTACCATCACGGCCAACGAATGGACTATCATTAACCATGAATGTCATTTGTAAGGTTGGTTCGTCAATTCTTAATATTGGTAAGGCTTTTTCATGTCCAATGTTACATACTGTTTCTCCTACTGAAATATCTTCTAAACCGGCTATGGCAATAATCTCACCGGCGTGAGCCTCTTTTACTTCTATTCTTTTTAATCCTAGGTACCCAAATAGTTTCTGTATTCTAAACTGTTTTATACTACCATCTAATCTCACACAACTTACCATTTCATTTTCATGTATAGTGCCTGATTGGATGCGTCCAATACCAATTCTTCCTACATAATCATTATAGTCTAGTAATGCTGGTTGAAATTGTAAATAGCCATTTATATCTACTTTTGGTGTTGGAATTTCATTTATGATTAGTTTAAAGATATCATCATAGTTTTCTGTTTGAGTTGATAAATCTGGATCTAAACTGGCCGTGCCATTTAAAGCTGAAACATAGCAAGTTTTGAAATCCAATTGCGAATCGTCGGCGCCAAGTTCAATAAATAAGTCAATGACCTCGTCAATTACTTGATTAATACGTGCTGTTGGCTTATCCACTTTATTTATTACAACGATTGGTTTAACTTTGGCTTCGAGTGCCTTCTTTAACACGAATCTTGTTTGTGGCATAGTGCCTTCATAAGCATCGACGAGTAGCATAACACCATCTACCATGTTCATAATTCTTTCTACCTCACCACCGAAATCGGCATGGCCTGGCGTGTCTAGAATATTTATACGGTATCCATCATAGTTAATGGCTGTAGTTTTAGATAGTATGGTGATGCCTCGTTCTCTTTCAATGTCGTTAGAATCCATGGCTCTTTCGTTTACTTGTTCATTTTCTCTAAATGTGCCTGATTTTTGTAATAATCTATCTACAAACGTTGTTTTGCCATGATCTACGTGAGCTATAATAGCAATGTTTCTTATTTTATCTGTATTCATAATCCACTTCCCTTTTTTAAATACCGAAGTATTATAGCACATATATTTGTACTTGGCAAGTTTTTTTCATAAAGAATTTTTGATGATCATGCTTTTACTTAGCACTTATATCATTTGATATTTTGCACTTTTCTAATGATAAAGATTAAAGGTATTCTTTATTTTAGACATAAACTCCGACAGTAGCTGCCGTACTCATTTTTATTTGCTATAAAATTGATGTGTCATTCGTTATGATGGATATAATTTGATTATTTGTGATGTGTACACAAGTATCACCTCCTTTTGTATTTTCAATATACTATGAGCTGAATGTTTTTGTCAACTTTGCTATTTTTTAAAAATTGGGTGGTTTTTTTGAGATTCTGTATGAAATTTGCTCGTTTTTTGAAAAAATGCACGGGCGTTTGTTAAAAATGGAATGTTAAATTTTTTTTGTAAAAATGTAAAATTTTTGAAATATATGTCAAATGAACTAGAACGGCGTAGCAAAGGTGGATAAATGGTTGATAAGTTTTGTAAAAAAATACTGATACTTTCGGCTATTTGGTATCAGTTTCTTCTTCTGTTTTTATGGTGCTTTGAAATTCTACTTTGGTTAGTTTGTCATAGAATACTTTTTGGTTGAATAGGATTTTGAATGTTGTTACAATGTATGTGATAAAGAGGATAATAAATATTGCTAGGTAAAGGCCGATGCTCATTTGGGTATTTAAATTTAGTGTTTTATTTAGTTTTATGCTTCCTTCAATTATTAAGATGGGTACCTTTACATAGTATAGATAAACAATGATGGTTCTTATAAGTGAGGATAAAAATGGGTACTTTGGAAATGCGAGTTTGATATTTAGAAATTTGCATCCTGGAGTTTGGTTGTGCCAAATGTAAGGTAATGCTACGTAATAGATGGTAATGGTTATATATTTAATCCATGAATAGTTGAAGATAAAAATGGTGATGGTATGAAATGTTAGGTAAATGGTGAGGTCTAGGAAGAATAAGGTGATTCTTCTTAAACCTGATACTTTTTGGCCAACAAGGAGAGATTTTCTGTCTATTTCATCTCTGGAGGGAATAATTTTTTCTACTAAGAAGGCTAGATAGTAACCGATGATACCTCCTAGGGTGTTCGTGATAAGATCATCGACATCAAATAAACGATAGGCTCTTGGGTAGATAAAATATAATCCTGTAACTTGAGTTATTTCAAAAAATAAGGATAGGAAAAATGAGAGGGTTGCTACTTTTTTAAAGTTATATTTGTAATAGTATTTTAGGTAAATGCCAAAGGGGATGGTCATTAGTATATTGAATATTACGGTATAGAAACTCGGATGTAATATGGTTTTTAGGTAAGTGCTTGGTTTGTTTATTTTCAATGGTGATTCTTTTATGAGGCCAGTGATGAAATTGAATGGGATGAGGTTTGGTTTTAATGGTTTCATATTTAGCAATTGTTCTTTGGTTGGAAGTGGGAGAATGACTAGGAAGTAAATGGTTATTAGGTATAGAATAAATGAGTATATGATTAGGGTTCTTAATTTATTTATAGAGCCATATTTGTGGTATTGTTTTAGGATGAATGGGATGGTGAATAAAAATGAGATGAGAGGAAAAATTAGGATTGCAGTTTTTATGGCTTCAGTGTATGTCATTGTTTTTCCTCCTTTTTTCTTTGTTTATATTTTGGGTGTAGTGCTTTTGTTATTTATATTATATCATTAATTTAAGGGATTATATATTACTTTTTTGAAAGGTGTAGTGTTGTGTTTTTTGGAACTTAGGGGCTAGAAATAAATATTGTTGTATTTAAAACTTATCACTTATTGATAAAATGATACCATGTATGTTTGTTATAGGTTATTGTAGCATGATGAGAGGTTACTTATTAATCCAATTGAATAATTCGTTTTTTTCAACATTTATATTGAATCTTTTACCAGAAATGAAGCTTTTGTTATTATATTTTTTTTCTTAAGTTGTCTAAGCTTTCATCAATGCTGGAACTGTCAGAAGTGATAAATACATAATTTTTTTTGTTTTTTAAAAAATGGTGAATATATATCTTTTTATAGTAATATTTTATGGAATAAAAAAAGAACTGAATAGAAGAATTATTCATTTCTACTTAGTTTCTTTTTGGGTAGATGGATTTAGAAATCAATGCTACCACTTAGAATGTTTTTTAAGTTTCTTAAGTACATTTTAATAAGGTTTGCTTTTTTGACATTTTCTTTGACGGTAATGTCTATTTTATCAATTGTTTTCCCATTTTCTATGATGTTTAGTTTTCCAACGATTTCTCCTTTTTTTACTGGAGCTTTAATTGTTTTGATGTCAAGAGTGTATGTTACGTTTCTTTTGTCTTTGTTTTTATTGTTTAATATGCTTACATCTTTTAACGGTTGTAAGGTAACATACTCATTTTCTCCTTGATAAACTTTTGCTTTGCCTAAATCACTACTGGTTGTAAGCATTTTTTCTAGGCTGTACATGCTGAAACCATAGTTTATTAGGCCTGTGGTTTCGCTGTTGCGGGTTGTGGCCTCTGGTTCACCCATTACTACGCTGATAAGGCGCATTCCATCTTTTTCTATTGTGGCGGTTAGGCAATATCCAGCAGTACCTGTATAGCCTGTCTTTAAGCCATCAATACCTTTGAAAAACCTGACTAGTTTATTGGTATTTACTAACCAAAATTCTTTTGATGTTCCTTTTCTTAGGTAATCTTCGTATATACCTGTATATTCTAATACTTTTTTATGTTTTACTAATTCTTTTCCTATCATTGCCATGTCGTGTGCACTTGAATAATGATTTTCTTCATCTAGTCCGTGTGGGTTTTTAAAGTTTGTTTCGGTTAGGCCTAATTCTTTAGCTCTGTCGTTCATCATTTTCACAAACATTTCCTCACTGCCCCCGACGGCTTCTCCTAAAGCTACGACTGCATCATTGCCTGAAGCGACTGCTACACCTTTAAATAAATCTTCTACACTCATTTGCTCTCCTGTTTCAAGGAGTATTTGACTACCACCCATTTTGCTAGCATTTTCTGATACGGTTATCATTTGGTCCCATTTTAGATTGCCTTTGTCAATGCTTTCTACTACTAGTAACATACTCATCATTTTGGTCATGGAAGCAGGTGCTAATTTTTCGTGAGCATTTTTTTCCCACATGATTTCTCCTGTTGATGCTTCAATTAATATTGCACTTTTTGCATTTTTTGCGAGGTCGACTTCATCGGCACTTACTACTGTAACAACTGAAAAAAGCATAATAAAAAGCATAAATTTTATTTTTAATTTCATGTTATATCCTCCTAGTAAAATTTATGCTTCAATATTTGATTTATTATTATTTTATAGTTATGGCATATTTGGTATTTAAATCGTCTTCGTAAGCAATGTAATAAGTTCCATTTTTGACATATTTACTTTTGCTCACTAGTAAGTAATCACCGTCTTTGTGAATTTGCCACTTTTGAACTATGCTTGTTTGATTACTTGTATATAGATTATAATTATTTAGAATTTTATCATTATCATAAGCAATGAATTTATAATTAGTTGTCCCTTGTTTTTCCATTGTGTATTTGTATGTTGAAGCGGGAATAGTTACGTTTACTGATTTTTTAGCGTTAACACTTCCACATTTGATATTTGCAACGATGGTTACGTTTTTATCTGTTGTGTCTCTTGTAACTGTGTTGAAGTCAGCATCAGTCCATGTAATTTGGCATTTTCCACTTACAGCCGTTGACTTTAATGTTTGATTTGCTTTTACAACGGCAAAGTCTTTTACTTCTTCTCTTGCTACAGATAAATAAGTTTGGTCGTCAGTTAGGGCAACTTCCCAACTTGCTACAAGTTTGATATCTTTGATTACTGGTGTATTAAAATCATAATCAATACCGTCTAACTTCCAGCCCATAAATACGTGTCCATTTTTGGTAGGTGTTTGTGGAACGGTCGCAGTTTTACCACTTTCGATGGTTTGGTAGTCAACGGCACTTCCTCCGTTTGAATCAAATGATACAACATAACTAAATACGTAATCACTGTCAATTTCCCATTTGGCATAGATTATTGTATCACGTTTTATTTTTTTGCTAAAGTCATATTTAGCATTGTCAAAGTACCAGCCAAGAAATTTGTATCCTTCTCTTCTTGGTTCTGCTGGTTCTATAACACTATTGCCTGTTCTTACTTTTCTAGTTTCAATTACAGTGTTGTCTTCGTTCATAAATGTTACTGTATAATCGGTGGTGTATATTTTTATTATGAAAAATGCTAGAAGGAATACTAATACTATGCCTAGGCATAAAACAATACTTTTTACTATTTTACCTTTTGTTTCTAAAGATATATTCATTTTATTATCACACCTTTATTTTTATCTAAGATAATTTTATCACATTACAAAATTCTTGTCTATATAAAAAGAGAAAAACTTTGTTTTCTCATGATTAACTTTAATAAGATAAGAATGTTTTTATTGCGACCGTTGCTGAAAATGGTTTGTTCATTAAATCGTTTTGTACTTCTCCTGTTTCATGAAGCCATACTCTTAATTCATAATTATCAGCATCAGTGGCATTTAGTACTAAACTGGTGGTATATAAATCAATGGTTGTGCTATTACCAATGCTAGCAAAATCACCAATTGCAACACTTGTTTCGTCTTTTAATAACTGCCATTTGAAATTGCTATTCTTTAGTTTTTCATCAATAGTAATATCTTGCAAAAGAATTGTATATTTAGCAGTCATATTCATGCTTGAATTAGCTTTTACAGTAAATGCTGTCTTATCTGCTTTTGTTGGTACTTCTTCTTCAGTTAAAGGAACACCTGTCGTTGTGCTTATATATTTACTTGTTGCAAAGTCTACAATAATTTTATCACTAGTAGGAGTTTTTATATCAAAACTAGTAGATGTCGCTGTGGCATACCAAGCATAACTAAAACCAAGTAATAAAGAGAACATTACCATTGTTGTTAAACATAAGACTAATAATAATTTTTTAAAGTTCATATAAAATCACCTAATCACTCTACCATACATATAAAGGATAACATATTTTTTGAACTTAATCAATAAAATTAAGTAAATATTTTTTTTAAATTTTATTATTTGTTTTGTTTTTTACTTTTGTAACCCTGTAGATTATGTATCCAAGGAATACTAAACCTACTATATATAAAATATATTTAACAATCGTAAGATAATCTATGCCTGTTTTAAATATTCTATTTTTATCAAATTCTAAGTTAATTTTTTTGGAATAATCGTGAAATCCATATGCCCATGTATATGTATTTGTTTTGTTATCTACTTTGTCAGCATTATTTTTTGTAACTATGTATGGTACTTTTATTTTAACTTGTAATTTTGTTACAATAGGATCTTCTTCCATACCATCAACAAATAACCAAAAATTATCTAAGTTGTTATCACTTGATATTGTAATTAAATTTTTTTCTTTTACTATTTTTAAGCCATCGGCATAAATCTTTTTTATATATTTGGACTGGGCAAAATCTTCTAAATTTTTATATGTTTTATTACTAGATATGGCCATGTTACCTGAACTAGAATATTTTTTAATATTATCTAAATCTTCATCTTGGTGTAATTCGGCATATGTTTCTTTTAGGGTTTCATACATGGTATCTACTGTGTATTCGCTTCCTATTTTAAATCGGTCATCACCTAGTATTTCCATGTTTTCAATCACTGTTAGATCTTTGTTAATTGCTACATCATAATTAACCGTACATCCTGTTAAAAGAAATAAACCTAGTATTAAAGTTATTATTTTTTTATTCATAATAATTATCACCTACCTTATACACTATCATTACTTTTCATTTTTTTTAAGATAATGACACCTATAATTATTATAATGCTAAATGCTATGCCCCAAAAAATATATTTGTTTACTGAATTATTGGATTTTTGAACGGTATTATCTGTTTGATTATTTTCTTTGTTACTTTCATTTTCTTTATTGTTATCAATTATTGTATCATCACTATTACTTGTATCATATGAAATGGTTATAACTTTATCTGTGTTGTCTTTATTGTATGTCCAGGTGTATGTATTTTCTTCTACTTTATCAGCATTGCTACTTGTTACTTTAAAAGGTAATATTATGTTTATATTTAGTTCATTTACTGGTGCTTTTATATAGTTTACATCTTTTAAAATGTTTTGTAACTCAGTTTTAGGAGTTGCCGTGATGGTAACTAGTTTTTTGTTTTGATTTATTTTAATTTCTCCAAAGAAGTCTTTTATGGCTTTTGATTCACGATATTTGGAGTAATCATTGTAAATGGTTGAGGCTGAAAAACTATTATAATCGTATTTTGCATCTTGTGGTTCTTCACAATCTTCACTATCACAATATTCGATATCTCCATTATAATCAATTGTATAGTAATTACCATAGTCATCTTTAATTGTGTTGAGTATTTCTTGATTTAATATAATATCAGTGTTGTTAATATACACACTTTCTGTTACACCATTCGTAATTATTAGTTCGTAATCTACTGTGCATCCTGTTAATAAAAATAAACTTAGTATTAAAAATATAATTTTTTTATGATTTAAAATCATATTCTCACCTCAACTATCTTGTGGTAATATTTTTACATTGTAATTTTTGAATAGCATCTAATATTTTATTACAATTTTTCCTGTCTTTATTTTGGCACTTTCCTCCGTAAGAAGATAAAAAATAGTTAGTTAAATCAACATATTTATTGTTTCTTTTGACAATATAGACAAATTTATTGTTACTTAGATTTCCTATTTTTGTACCAGTTTCTATATAATTTCCTATTTGATATGTTCTATATACATTTTCTAAATTGCAATAACTGTGAAATTCACCGTGATTAGTAAATATAGTTACACCATTGCTACAATTAGGTGTTGTTTCATTTACTACTTTACCACCTTCTAAGGCATAAACATTAACAATATCATTTGTTTCTTTTTTACTCAATTCAATTCCTTGGTTGAATATATTGTTTATTGAACCTACACAATTGCCAACTTTTGGTTGGTAATTTTTTCCTGTTACATCTTTTAATAATGATGAGGCGGTAATTACTTCTACTACTGGTTTGTTTGGAGGACTTTCTACTACTCCACCACATGCATATGATGTTTTATCAGTAAAATATGGGGTAATATATATGGGTTTCCCGGCATAGTTATTTATTTGAAAGTGTAAGTGTGTTCCTGTCGAACATCCTGTATTTCCTATTTTCCCTAACATTTGTCCTTGTTTAACTATATCTCCTTCTTTTACAACTTTACTTGACATATGCATATAATGGACTTGATATCCAGCAAATCTTGAATCAGTAACTTCTAGTGTAACGGAAACACCACGACTACTTGGACATGTTACTGGGGAACACATTAAACTTCCTCCAGGTGCACAATTTTTAGTATTATTGGTCGTGGCTATTATTTTGCCATCAAATACTGCATATATCGTGCCATCTCCACCTCCTTTGGTTAAATCCATTCCTTTGTGATATACTCCACCACCGCGATTTCCACAAACAACATCGGTTACATGATATTTTTTGAGAGGGTCTGTCATATGGCACATAACATTGTATCCACTTTCACAACAATTAGATACCCCTGGACAATATCCTTCTTCTTTATCATCAAGTTTAACTATTGATTCTGTTTGAATAGAAAATGAATTATTGTTTCTTGTGGTATAAATACCGAATAGAGATATTATAATTAATAAGGATATGATTTTTTTCAATTGTAATCACCTCACAATTTATTTGTTTTTTCTATTTTCTTTTTTATAAAGAATACTATTACCAATATAATTGTTAGTACTATTCCTATAAGAAGTATTGGTATTATTTTATTGTTTTTTACAAATTCAGTCCCATTTACTTTGCCAAATGATACTTTTTCAACAATGTTTCCTGTTATTTTTTCAATGACATTTGGTTCTGTTTTTTCGTTGTATGTATATTTTTTGTCTTTTGAATAAGTTAGCTTTAACTCAAAATTTGAAGCATTATCTTCATTTACAACCCAATAATAGGTGTTGGTTTTTTTGTCTATTTTGGTTGCATTACTATCAATAACATCGTAATATGATTGTATTTTTATAACTATGTTATCTACATCAAAAGTATATTTATATGAAGTCGTTAATTTTTTTACATTATCATAGTTGAATTTATTGCCATAAATGGTGTAGGTATCTTTAGCATTTGTTATTTTAGATGTTTCAAAATAATAATTAAAAAATAAGGATTCTTGATATATTTTTTGATTTGAAAATGTTTGATTCAATGTAAATCCAGTGTATTCTCCCGACTTTTTTCCTTTTATATTTTTTGTATCTAAAACTATTACTGGTTCTATTTCTTCATTTCCTGAAAAATAGAAATCAATTATATTCGAAATTGTTTCACTGGTATTTTCACCATATTTTTTTAGATAGTTATTGCTTTCGGTAAAATTTATTCTTTCGTTGTATGAATTTTTATTGTCTATATTCAATTCATACACAACTGAACATCCTGTTAACATTATAATTGAAATCAAAAATAATATTTTTTTCATATATTACACCTCATTAATATGGTCTAGAAACACCGACAACTTGGTAAGTTTGACCTTCGAATATTTTTCTTTCAACTATTTTTCCCGCATTAGAACTTGCATCTATAATCTTTCCGTCTCCTATATAAATACCTACATGGTGGACGTATCTGTCTGGTCTCCCTCCATTTTTGTGCCAAAAAATTAGATCTCCAGGTTGCATTTCAGAACGTGGCACTTGATTATTTTTAAAATGATTATAGTATCCATTTGCACTTGTTCTATCAATATTTATACCTGCTTGATTTAATACATAATACACTAGCCCACTACAATCTCCTCCACTTTTTCCATCAAATGATTTACCCCATATGTATGGATAGCCTAGTTTCGACATGGCAGCAGCAATAATTTTTTGAGCAATTTCTGCATTAAATTTAGAATCCGTTAAGGCTCCTTGTATTAATTCTTTTATACGATCTTCATCTACTTCTGGATTAGTATCATAATCTATTGTCACATCATAAATATTATTTTTATATTTTGATTTTCTTTTTCCTTCACAGCTTAAATCACGATAACTTATTATATCTACATCTTTATCACTACAAACATTGTATATCATTGTAGCATTTTCATAATACGAATACAAACTATATGTTTCAAATACTATTTGACTAATATCTCTTCTTTTTTGTTTAACATCATTTTTATCTACATATTGATGATAATATGATTCAATAAATCTATCGCAATAACAGTTATCTTTACCTGATTCCTCATCTTTTCCACAAAACATTTCGACATCTTTATCGGTTGGTAAATTACCTAATAAATATTCATTATATCCTTCACAGTCTAATTCATATTGTAATTCAGCATCCATTCCAATATCTCCTTTAGAATATTTTATTGCAGCAGTTTCTGAACATCCATATTTTCCACTAGCATCTTCGGTAAGTTCGTTATCAAAACAATATAAATCATCATCGTAAATATTTAAATCATATGTATCCATACACATTTTGCATATTGAATCTTTCTTTGGATCACAATTCCAAAAATAACCAGCTTCTTGAATAACTCTATTATAATAATCATTTGGTCCTAAAACTGATCCATAGTTTCCAACACGAGCTATACACTCGCCTTCCATCTGTGCATCAACAATATTTATTTCTATATGTCTTGTTGTATCTGTATATGTTCCAACAAATTCAGGATGTATTGTTAGGTATGTCTCAATTCTTTTTATTTGATATTTTGATAAGACCTCAATACCTTCTATAGCTTTTTTTGTTTGTGATAAATGATATTTTGAATCAAGAGATTGTTTAGAATCGTATAAGAAGTTGTTTTCGACAAAATCACGATATGAGCCAGTGTGAAGATCATATCCTTTACCATCTTCTACAAAATAGCTATATTCTTTATCAAACTCATCATTTCTAGTCATTTCAGATTGATATCTACTATTATATAGGGTGGCTGTGATTAGAGTTGTGTCAATTTCAACACCATACATTTTGGTATCGCTCTTATCTGGGTAAAGTGGAGCTTTTTGAGAACGTTTACTTCGAAATAATTTTCTAAAAAAACTTCCTATTTTTTCCCAAATTGTCATACCATTTTCTTCTTCTTTATAAAACTCGTAGGCATCATATAATGCATCAAAATATTTATCGTTGTTCTCTTTTAATTTTTCATCTTTAGTATCAAAATATTGAGTAAAGTTTAAAAATTCGTCTCTTTCTATTACTTTTTTTTCATAATCTGTTTCACCTTTAAAACGTTCTGCTCCAGCACGTTCTACAGAGTTTAAGGTGGCAAGAGAGGCAAATACTTTTAGGACAACATAGATAAATACAGCAATAAAAAGAACGAAGGCAAAGCCAATAGCAATAATGCTTATTATTTTTGCTTTCTTTAGATTTTTTAGCATTTTTATAATTCCATTTATTTTTGAATTATTTTCTTCATTGTTATTACTTCCAAAATGTAAAAACTTCATTCTTTCACCACCATACTAATTTAGTTTAAATTTTATAGTCCACCACCACTGCCAAATGATTCTAATTCTTCGTCAGTAACTATTACATTTATACGCATTCTTCTGTTACCACATACGAATAAAGCTTCTCCTTGGCTGTATCTTTTAATACTATCTATTTCATTATCATTTAGGTCAATTAATTTTGCTAAGTCATCTACTGCCTGCTTTTTTAGTCCCATAACTAAATAATAAGAGGCATTATCAAATATTGCTTTACCATGTACTAGAACATCTGGGGCTGCAAAGTCAGATGGTTGTTGTGTTATGATAATTGTTCCTGTATTATATTTTCTAGCACGTCTTTGCATTTGAGCTAAGAATTCAGCTCCTAAAACATTTCTTGCTCCAAGTAATACATGGGCTTCGTCTACCGACATTATTGAGTTAATATTTGGATTTAAGCATAGACCCCATGCAAATTTAAGAACGTTAAATAATAAAGCGTTTCTTATATTTTCGTCAGCATTCATTAATTCTTTTATGTTAAATACTATGAAATCACTTGATGTTTCTATTGAGGTGTGTCCATTGAAATAGTATTTTAATTCTCTTGTTAATGGTCTTATTTTTAATTCTAGCCTTTCCATGACATCTCTTTCATGAGTTTTTTCTGTCATGGCAGTTAATCTTCCTTTTATTGTTGCATATACATCTTGGAATATTGGAAAATCTTTGGATGTAAATTTTGAAAAGTCAGTATTATAATCGATTCCAAATCTTATATATGTATCTTGTACTACTTCACTAAACAAAGTTAGGACATCTTCTTCAATATTTGGATCGTAGTATTTCATGAAAGCTTTTAACGACTGAATAGTTTTGGTTAATACAGTATAGCCTAAACCTGATTTTATTTCATCTTCGTCGGCATCCATAACTATTTCTAGTGGGTTTACCATGCCAAATTCTCCACCTTTACCTAGGTCTACTACTTCTCCACCATACATTTTTGTCATTTCTGTTATTTCACCTTCTGGGTCAATGGCTACGATTTGGTATCCATTTCTTATATGGCTTCTTAATAATAGTTTTGCGGCAGTGGATTTACCACTTCCTGATGTTCCTAAGATAATCATGTTGGCATTATTTCTATTGTTTTCTTTTTTTAATTGATATAAGAATTGGTTAAACAGAATAACACCACCTGAGAAATCTACTCCTAGTAATGTTGATAAGCCTGTGTCTTTTATACTATCAAAGATGAATGGATACATGGCTGCCATAGTAGGAGATGGCATTGGAGTACCAATACGCATTTCTATTGGTTGAGCATCAAATATTGGTAATATTGATTTTAACACGCTTTCTTGTTCAAACTTTAATGGTATAGCTCTTAATTCCATTGCATCTAAATAATTTTTTAATGTTAATTTTTTTATTTCTAGGTCCTCTCTAGTGTCTGCAGTTATCATGATGTGCATTTGAAAGTCAAATGTTCTTGTTTGGGCTGCGGTAAACTGTTGAATAAAGTATTCTAGGGAGTCAACATCTTGTCTTATTCTTTCTTGTATTGTTTTATCGTGTTCATCTTGATATTTTTGTTTTAAATCAGCTATTTCTTTATTTAACATTTTAGCTAGAACTGAAAATGGTAGTGGCATATGTTTTATTACTACTTTTACACCTGACATATTTGTTAAACTTGATAAATATCCTGGTCCTATAAATCTAGGATATGATATTACTGTTAATATCGTTGCATATTTATCACTGATGTTAAAATCCGATGGATTAAATTGTAATCCTTTTGGGGCTAATTGAGATTTTAAATTCATGAGCTAATCACCGTTCCAAATTCAGTATTCATTCCTCCATTTAGGAAGTTTTCCATTATTGATCTTAGATCAGAATTGGATGTTTGTGTTGCTGTTAATCCAGCATTGGCAAGTCCCATCATAATTGTTCTTAATCTTTTTTGAATTACTTCAGGATTTCTTTCTTTAAATAATAAGAAATATTCAGTATCTGTAACATTGTTATCCATGAACATATTTGCTTTTTGTAAGTCTTGCATTATCATTTTTCTTATTACTGTACTATTTACTGAGTTATATAATAGTTGTAATTGTGCTAAGTATGCAGATATATCTACTGGTCTATCTGCTGAAATTATCCAAAATTCAAAATCTAGTGTGTTATAGAAATTTTTTAATGCTACAATAACATTTTCTTGTGTAATTTGATCTAAGATAAAGATGTTCCTTGGAGTGATTTTTACCCCAGTTACTTTCATGTTATTATCTAAGACAATTGTCCCATTGGCTATTGCTTTTATTGGTAGCCAGTCTTCTGTATATTTTGAATTAATTTTTTGTTTTTTCGGCTTCATATTCTTTAATGAATCGTTCATAGAAACACCAACCTTTCCATATGTACCTTCTTCTATTTGAATAAAATAGATAGATGCTTTTTAGAGCTGTCCTAACATTATGATAGTTTGGTATTGGGACAACTAGAATACCTGTAATAATTCCTGGCAGACTAATCAATAAAACTGTGCCTGTATCAGTGGTGGTTTCACTAACAGCCAAAAGAATTAAAGATATTAATAGTCCTGTACCAAAAATTATTAGGTCTGCGGGTAAAAATAAATTGAATATCAAAGTTCCTTTTTTAGAGTTTGCGGGAACTAAGAAACTGTTCATCTAATATCACACTCCTTTTTATTTTTTTGTATTAACATGTGCTTTCTTATATGAGGTGGAACTCTTATAAGTCTTAATTTGCGTATCAATATTACTAATTTGATTATTAACACTTGAAATTTGTGAACTAACGCTTTGAGTTATAGTATCTAAATCTTGAACATTAGAAACACTACTTAAATCACTACTACTTATTCCACTTAAACCGCTGTCATTTGACATAATAGCATTGATTCGATTCATTTCATTTCTAATAGTAGAATCACCGTTGGGACTAGACATAGCCGTATTAATATAATTATTGGCTGCCGTTTCTTTAGTTTCATTTAAATTTTTTTGTAATGCCATAATGGCAGCGGCAGATGCTCCACTTGACTGAGCATGCTGTAATCGAGCCTGTGCCATCATTACATTCTCATCCTTTTCAACTGCAACATTTGCTCTATTATAAATTTTATCTCTAGATTGAGCGATTGATTGATATGAATTAATTTCTCCAGATAGAGCCTCTTTTCTTTTTTCCATTTTAGATACTTCACCATCTTGTATTGAGGCTAAGTTCTTGGTACCAAGTGCACCACCAGCACTATTAGCAACTCTATCCCAAGCTGTTATTCCATGATCTCTTCTTAAATTGCCATATTGTCTCGTTTTAGCCATTGTATCGCTAGTTTTTTTCCCTGATAAACCACCTAACACTCCACGTCCTAAACCACCTATCATGCCTCCAATACCGCCTCCACTAAGTAGACCTGTTGCTGCTCCTGCAATTCCACCAACACCAGCTCCTAATACGGCACCTGCTGCAGTTCCTTTGAATTGTTTTCCTAAATTTAACCCAAAGTCGCCACTTGCTTTGCTTGTTGCTGGGAATAGTTCTTTAATTAAATCAGGAGCTTTTTTAGCAAACAACATTATCGCTATTACTAGAGCTAAAATTATCCAGTTTTTATAATCTTCTGCCCCTGATGGAATTATAAACGTTCCATCTGTTGACAATAGATTAGAGCATAAGAATATTGTTAAATATATAATTAAATGTCTAATAAATAAATCTAGATATGTGGTTATACATTGCTGTGTCCATTTTTTTAATTTATCATCACCATTTGGTAAAACGTAGAATAATATTGGAACTGGTGCTATAATTTGTAAATAAAATAATTGCACTGTTCTTACGCCAACGCCAACAACATATGTAAGTAAAATATAACTAATGAATAATCCTACCGGTATTGATAATGCATTATAATTTAAAACGTATTCTCCTTGGTCATCTTTATCATTAATAAAATCAGTTAGATAATGAAATTGACTTTCTTTGGTTAAAATATTGTTAAATAAATCATTTGCATCTTGTATATTATATTGTGGTACACTTCCTGACTTATTAGGATTGTCAGTTATAAAAGCACTTAATATACTTTTAGAGAAACTCATGCCCATAGATTCAACATCAAATGATTGTGCTTTGTCTCCTAATATTAATTTGCCTACAAAGTTATTTTCAATGATAGCGTTTTGTAATCTATATGCTGTTGCAAAAACTATATTTATAGTAAGTAATAGTATTAAAGAAGTAATTACTTTAGTCACTAATTTACTTGCAGGTACTTTACCGCTTTTCATATTATCGGGATTTACTATGTAATTAACTAGTGAAATAGACAAAGAAAACATTACAACTACAGCGACTAAAAGTTGAAAGTTCTTTGATACATTTTTAACAGCATCATTTTGAAATATTTCTGTGCTTGATACAAAGAAGAACAATTTATATAAGAATGATACAACTTGATAAATTAATGAATCTAATGCTGCTGCAACAGAACGTAGGGCATCTTTTATAAATGTTCCTATAGATTTTAAGGCAGCATTGTCAAGAATATTAATTAAGTTAGAATTAAATATACCTAGCATAATAACATCTCCTTTTTTAGTTTAATATTAGACAATCAAAATTGCCACCATTATATATTACATCCATAATACCCATAGCAAATGCCATTAGAGTTGGAAGTAGGAAGAAAACAAACGCTACAACTAATCTTTTTACAAATTTTATTTGTGATTTTTTTACATCATCATCGCTTCCACCAAATATCGCTTTGGCAAAGTCAAGTGATGAAAATACTATTACAAGAATTGGTACTACAATTTTGATAGCGTTAAATATTTTTTTTAATTCGTCTTCTAACCCTGCAAATAAACTCTGGCAGGATGTGGTTCCTGGATTTTGTGGTTTTATTGGCACACTATTACCGCCTTGGGCATCTTTCAACGCTTGTTCTTTGATGGATGCTTTATTGGCTTCTTCCTGTTGCTTTGTATATTCTTTCTGATTTTCCGCCTTATTATCTCCCGTATAGTAATCTGGTCGCCTTGTTTTTAAATCATTAGGATCCCACCCAAATTGTTGATCATTTTCTTTTATATCTGATTTTTGAACTTCTTCACAATTGGCACCATTTGTACTTAAGCCATCTACTACATCCAATTCTGATTTTGCTAAACTAAATGGATTTAACTTAAGTCCCAAGCCGGCTACGGAAGTGTCAGCATACCATGTTTTACCACCATCTTCTGTTGCTAAATATATTTTTTTCCCAGAAGGGGTTATGTAATCACACGTTACTCTGTTGCCACCAGAAATCAAGCCAGCCTCAACTTTCATACTTCCTATAAGAAATAAGGAAATAGTGAGTAGTATATATTTAAAATATTTATTCATAATTAACATCCTTTCGGTAAATAGTTAAATTTGTGTATAGTAAATCTATCATATTAAATTATAGCATAAAAAAAGATAAGAATAAATACTAATTCTTAACTTTTTTATTTATTTTGTAGTTTTTTTTATTCACAAACATAATTGTTAGTTTTAAAATATTCATTTTGTTCGTTTACAGTAGTATGGACTCCAAATAGTGATGCTAGGTTTTCATCTATTTTAGTTACATCGAAGGTATATGTATAATTATATTCTTTTTTGCTGTCTTTATTTATTTTTGTTTTTATGCCTGGATATTTACTATATTGTTCTGTTTCTACTCCAATGATATATCTATAATTTGCAATACCATCTTTGGCTTTGGTAGTATTTCCTTTATAGATCTTATTTACGTCTATAGTTTTAATATTTTCTTTATCAAAATGAACATAATATGTTGTAATAATATCTACTTCTGCTACATTTTGTGTATAAGTACAGACATAAGTATTTTTATCTTTTTCTTTTTCTTTTTCTTTTTTTGGAGCATTTGTTACGATTAGAGCTATTATTAGAATTAATAATATTATACTTGCCATAATTATTTTAATTTTCTTTTCCAACTTTATCACCTAATAATCTTTCTAATTTTTCTTCTATTATATAAATGTTTTGGCAACTCATAAATAATAAGACATCTCCTTTATGTTTTAATAGTTTTTGTTCATCATTTAAGGTTATCATTTCAGCATTGTTTAAATTATCTAGTATTAATTTAGAACTTATTCCTTTAAAATCATTTGGATTTTCTCTACCCTTGGCTATATCAAAAAGGTATACATAGTCTGCTTTGTTTAGGCTATCCGCAAATGCTTTATAAAAGTCTTTTACTCTTGAATAGGTATTTGGCATGAATAGGGCTATTATTTTTTTATATTTGTATTTGTTTCTTGTAGCTTCAATTGTGGCTTTTATTTCTGTTGGGTGATGGGCATAGTCATCTATGATAATTGTGTTTTCTATTTCTTTTATTTGATATCTTCTTTTTGCACCAGTAAAAGTTTCTAGTTGTTCTATGACGTCATATTTGTTTAGTCCTAAGTTATTGCATATGCCAATTACGGCAAGGGTATTTAATACCATATGATTTCCAGCAAGTTTTATTTTAATGTTTCCATAGAATATATCATTTATATATACATCAAAACAGGTATAATCTTTATAGTAACTAATATTTTTAGCAATTATATCGTTATTATCATTAAGTCCATAGTACATGGTATCTATATGGGTTGTTAGTTTTCTTACTAGTTTATCATCACCACATAATACGGTTTTAAACTTAGTGTTATTAAGCAAAGATTGATAGGCATCAACCATATCATTTATGTCTTTATAATAGTCTGTGTGGTCTAATTCAATGTTAGTTATTACTGACATATATGGATGATAGGCAAGAAAATGTCTTTTATATTCACAAGCTTCAATGACAAAGTAATCACTTTCTTTGTTTGATTTACCTGTTCCATCACCTATTAGGTAACTGCATCCAATAATGTTGTATTTTAATATTTTTAAATTTTTTTCTTTTGCTCTTTGTAATTCAACATGATTTTCATCTAAAGCTGCTGAGTATACAACGATTTCATTAGTTAGTTGATAGGAACTATCATTATATATTTTTATGTTTCTTAATTCTAATTCGTTTTCAGTAAATTTATGCTCTTTGTAATCATCATAACCAATTACTGTGTTTCCTAAATCATTTAAGATACAAGCTAATCCTGACATTCCTGTACCTTTTATACCAACGAAGTAATACTTCATATTAATACTCACAATTTCCTGGAGTTCTAGGATATGGAATAACATCTCTTATATTTTCAACCCCTGTTAGGTAGATTAGTAATCTTTCAAAGCCCATACCAAAGCCTGAGTGAACACATCCACCAAATTTTCTTAGATTCATGTACCATTCCATACCTTCTTTTTGCATGTTTAATTCTTCCATACGTTTTGCTAGTTTATCATAGTTTTCTTCTCTTTGAGAACCCCCCATTAATTCTCCGGCACCAGGTACTTCTAGGTCTACTGCGGCAACAGTTTTACCATCTGCATTTTGTTTCATATAAAATGCTTTGATATCTTTTGGCCAATTTTTGATAAATACTGGACCATTAAAGTATTCTGTGATATATTTTTCGTGTTCTTTGGCAATATCTTCGCCATACTCTGGTTCAAATTCCCATTTGATGTTAGCTTTTTTTAGGATAGAGATTACTTCTTCATGGTCAATTCTTGTAAATTTAGAATTAATTAATTTAGTTAGTTTGTCTATTAATCCTTTTTCAACATATGTGTCTAGGAATTTCATTTCGTATGAAGCATGTTCTAGAACATATGAGGTAATGTATTTTAACATTTCTTCCATGATATCCATGTCTTTTTCTAAATCACAAAAGGCTATTTCTGGTTCAATCATCCAAAATTCGGCAGCATGAGTTTTGGTATTTGAGTTTTCGGCTCTAAATGTTGGCCCAAATGTATAAATCTTTTTGTATGCTAAGGCAAATGTTTCTCCTTGTAATTGACCCGATACTGTTAATGATGTTTTTTTCCCAAAGAAATCTTTGCTATAATCTACTTTGCCTAGAGATGCTACTTTGTCTAAATCAAGAGTTGTTACTTGAAACATTTCGCCTGCTCCCTCACAGTCTGCTCCTGTTATTATTGGAGCATGGAAGTAAACATATCCTCTTTCTTGAAAGTATTTATGTATTGCATAAGCCGCAACGCTTCTTACCCTAAATACGGCTTGAAATAAGTTTGTTCTTGGTCTTAAATAGGCTTGGTCTCTTAAAAATTCTCTTGTATGTCTTTTTGGTTGAATAGGATAATCATCTGGGCAGTCTCCTAATAAGGTAATGCTTGTAAGCTGTAGTTCGAATGGTTGTCCTTCTTTTGGTGAGGCATTGATAACTCCTTCAACTTTAATTGCTGAACCTATTTTAAATTTTGTTATTTCATCAAAATTAGATAAATTATTGTCATAAACAACTTGTAAGGTATTTATAATTGTACCATCATACATATCAATAAAGCCAATATTAGCTTGTTTGCGGTGATTCTTTATCCAACCACATATTTCTACTTCTTTTCCTAAATAATCTTTTTCATATAAATCTTTAATATCTAACATATTATCAGTCCTTTCATATAGATATATCTATTATAAAACAAAAATAGAAAAAAACAAATAATTTTTTGTTTATTCGTTTCATTATTTGCTTTTTTTAATCATTTGCATTTTTTTATTAATTAAACTAACCGTTCTTTTGGGATCTTGAATTAATTGATTATATAATTCTGTATATTTTCTTAGTTCTTTTTGAATTTTAATATCATCTTGTGATATTGAACCAACATATTCGCCTTCGCCTTCATGAATGACTGAAACTTCTCTACCTAAAAAGTAATCGGTGGTTACTCCAAAGAAGTCCGCTAGCATAACAAATGTTTCTAGACTGGGTATTCTTGTACCATTTTCGTAACCGCATATTGATACTTTCGTGATACCTAGAGCATCTCCTAGTGCTTGCTGTGATAAATTTTTTTCTTTTCTCAATGCTTTTAGTCTTTGTCCTACGAACATAATATATTACCTTCCTTTGCTACTCAGCAGTAAGTATGTTACCGCTTTGTTAATGCTATTGTAATATATTATTTTGGCTAATTTCTTAATGTTAACTAATAAGAAATCAAAATTGGCTATTTTTGGCACATATTTTGATTTTTTTATTTTTTTTCTTTGTTTTTTATGATAAGTGCAATATGTATTAATTATTTGCTAGCAATGTAGTAGTTCTTTTTACCTCTTTTAATAATTAGATAGTTATAGATAAACATATCATCTTTTATAGTAGTAAGTACATCGGTATATTTTTCACCATTTATGGTAATAGCTCCATTTGTGATAAATTCTCTGGCTTCTCTTTTACTTTGTGAGGCGCCAAGACGAATTAATAAGTCTACTAGGGATTCGCCTATTTCTATTTTTTTAATATCAAAATCCTGAAATGCTTCCGCGATTTGTTTGGCATTTAGTTTTTTTATTTCATTATTGAATAAGGCTTCTGTTATTTTAATGGCTTCTTCATAATCTTCTTTGCTATGAACGAAAGTGATTATTGATTCTGCTAAGGCTTTTTGGGCTAGTCTTTGTTCTGGATGTTCTTTTAGACTTCTTTCTAATTCATCTATTTGAGTTGGATTTAGGAATGTTAATTTTTTTAAATATTCTATTACTTTGCTATCTTCGGTATTTACGAAGAATTGGTACATTTCATAAGGACTTGTTTTGGTTGCATCGAGCCAAACTGATTTGCCACTTTCACTTTTTCCAAACTTAGTGCCATCGGCTCTGGTGATTAGAGGCATGGTCATACCATAACATTTAGTATCAATGCCATGTATTTTTCTAATTAATTCTAATCCTGATGTGATGTTGCCCCATTGATCTTGACCACCAATTTGTAGTGTTACTCCATATTTTTCATATAATTTTAGAAAGTCTATTGACTGAAGTATCATGTATGAAAATTCGGTATAGGTGATGCCTAGGTCTAGTCTTCTTTTAACGGTGTCTTTACTTAGCATATAGTTGATGTTAAAATGTTTTCCATAATCTCTTAAGAAGTCAATGGCATTCATTTGTAATAACCAGTCAGCATTGTTGATAATTTTGATATCAGTTCCTAAGATTTTGTCCAATTGTTTTTTGATTCCTTCTATATTTTTTAAAACAGCTTCTTTAGATATCATTGGTCTTTCTAAATTTGGTTTTGGATCACCGATTAGACCAGTTCCGCCACCTGCGATAATGATAGGATGATGTCCAGCATCAAGTAATCTTTTGGTCATGGCAATGACACTTGAGTAATGTCCAATATGAAGGCTGTCTGCAGTTGGGTCTATGCCAATATAAAAGGTTAATCCTCCTTCGTTGATTTTATCAATGAGTTCTTCACTGGTAATGTTATCTACTAAACCTCTCCATTTTAATTCGTCAAATAATTTCATTTTTTTCTCCTCCTTAATATAAAAAGATGCTACCAAAGGACGAAAATCTCGTGGTACCACCTTATTTATTTCTTATTTTTTTAACGGTTTACCCGATTAGCTAGAAATGTGTAATTCGTAAGATAAATATTTGTTTATTTCCACCATACATAAACTCTCTATAATAATATTTTATTTACTACTTGGTCATTTCAAATACTAATAACTGTAAAATTAAGTTAATTATACCATACTTTTTATTATTTGCAAGTATTTTTTCCAATTTTAGTGTATAATATTTATAAGGATGGTATTATGAAAATAAGAAGAATTATTATTGGTTTTTTTATGTTACTTGTTATTTCTACTTTAATTATATTAATTAATTTTCAAGATGGTGATAAAAAGTTAGAAAAACTTAATTATAGTGATAGGGTTATTTCTATATTTCGAGAAAAAGATATCTATAAGGAAGTCTTAAAGGCCAATAAGTATTCTAAGACTTTAGAGGTTGCTCTTAGTGATAATTATTATGTTTCAAAGTACTTAGATAATTATTTAGAAATTGATTATGTTAATAATAAGGATTTTATTTTAGATGTTAATGCTTTGTTGGATTTGGGTTATTCTAGTAGCGAGGTTAATACTTTGTTTAAATCTCTTAGCGATGATAATGTTAAATTGATTATAAAAGAGGATTATAATAAGGATATATTTGATTATTTAAAGTTATCTTATTTTAATGAGAATTATTTGTCTAGATATATTGATTATAGGAAAAGACATGATGATTTAAAGGCTGAGGATGTTGTTACTTATGTTAATGTTAATTTGGATTATGATTTTTATACTAATACTTCTTTGATTAGTGATAGTAATGATATGTTAGTTTTGGTAAATAAGTATTATTATTTGGATAAGGATTTTGTACCTAGTGATTTGGAGTTGATTAGTAGTAATTATTCTACTAAAAAGTTGTATCTTAAGAGTTATGCAGTTAAGCCATTTGAGGAGATGTGTGCTGAGGCGATGGCACTTGGTATTACTATTAAGGCGGGTTCTACTTACCGCAGTTATAATTATCAAAATAATTTATATAATCATTATGTGAAAAAGGATGGTATGGATAAGGCTGATACTTATTCGGCTAGACCAGGTTATAGTGAACATCAGTTAGGGCTGGCTATTGATATTAGTAATGGTAGTGAGTTTATAGAAGATGGTAGTGATGAATATAATTATATTATTAATAATTCGTATAAGTATGGGTTTATTTTGAGATATCCTAAGGGAAAAGAGAATATTACTGGTTATATGTTTGAGCCATGGCATATTAGGTATTTGGGGGTTGATGTGGCTACATACTTGCATGATAATAATTTGACATATGAGGAATATATAGGAAAAAAGAACTAATTTGTTCTTTTTTTAGATACTTAATATTCTTTTTTTAATTAATTCTAGTTCTTTAACTAGGTTGGTTATATCTTTTCCACCACCTTGGGCAAAGTATTTGCTACCATTTCCATTGCCTCCAGTTTTAATAGAGACACTGTTTACTATTTCTCCACAATGAATAAGTTCGCTTGTTGAGTTGGTACTGCATAGGAAGTTAACAGAACTATTATCAACATTTGCTAGTAAGATAAAATAATTATCTAGTCTATTAGCTAAGGCATCGATGATGATTTTTAATATTTCTTTATCATATCCTTCGGTGATGGCTATGATGATGTTTAAATCTTTATAAGTAACTTTTTCATTTAAAAATAGATCAATGTTATTTAGAGCGTTTTCTTTTTGAGCTAGAAAGAATGATTTTTCTAATAATGATGTTTTTTCTTGTACTAAAGATAATTCATTTTTGTTGAATACGATATCTGCATAACTAGTGGGTTTAGAGTTATCAATGTTAATACTATAATCCAGTTTGATGTTCATTAGTTTTGCTTTATCTAGGATGGTTTTGGCTTTGGATAATAGTTTTAGCATTTCACTATTGTATGGCTTTATTTTGGAAAATAGGATAGGATAAATGTTATTGTCAACAGCTCCTTCAATACGGTATGTGTTTAGACCTTTGTTTTCCACTATCGAAAGGGCTACATTTGATATTTCACTCGTATTGTTTACAAATGTACCATCACATATTATGTTTGTATCACCAATAGTTATGAGTTTTACTTCATCAGTAGTGTATGAACCATCTTTATGAAGATTTTTAAGTTTGGGTAGTTCTTTTTGGTTGATAATCGTTCTTTTTATGTCATAGCCTTTTTTTATTTCTTCATTTATTCTTTGTTCTATTTTAATAATTATTTCATCACTTAGCTTGCCTTTGTATTCAAAGTCGTATCTAAATGTTTTTGGTGTTGCTTTTGTCATTTTTGAAGTGATGCTATTACCTAGCATGGTAGTTATGACATGTTCAAGTAAATGTAAGGCAGTATGGTTTTTGTTTATGTTTTTTCTTTTGGAATTTAGAACATGGGTTAAAACAGTATCTTTATTATATAGTGTTCCTTCTAAGATACGAATTTTAATAATGCTTTGGTTATTTATTGATTTGATGACGTCTAATACTTCTATTTTAACATGATCATTTTTGATGTATCCTGTGTCTGATTCTTGAGTTCCGTTGCTGACGTAAAAGGGATTTTCTTCTAGGATAATATAGCCTTCACTTTCTAATTCATTTACTTTTTTGTTATCTTTAAAGATGGCGATTACTTTAGTTTCTAAGCCTAATTTATCATAGCCTACAAAGGTATCTTGTGTTTTAAATGATGCTATTTCAGGAGCAAAAAGATTAATATCTTCGTAGTTGTTTTTTATGTTTTTAAGACGATTGAATTCATCAATGTTTACTATTATGTTATTTTCCTTAGCACATTCGTAGATTAATTCTATAGGCATATCATGTTTATTATAAAGAGTGAAAAGGGTTGCTTTATCTAAGATTTTTTTATTTTTTTGGGCTTTAATCTCTGCAAGGGCTTCTAGGATGTTTTTTTGTGATTTTGCTTCAATGTTATTTATTTTATGTTTTATTTTAGTGTTATTTATTTTAATTAATGGATATATTTTCTTGCAATCGTCTATGGATGTATTGATAAGCTCTTGAAGAAACGGGTGGTTAATACAAAGACCTATACCATCTTTGAGTGCTTGTTTGATTAGTAAATCTCCTTCTTCCTCGTAATCCATTGAAATTAGAAAAGGAAGTATTTTAATATTTTTTACAATTCTTCTAATTTCTTTTTGCCCTAGATATGGTCTTTGGCAGATACTTTCTAGTTTGGTTATAAGATGGGCATATATTTCACTTTGATAGGTGTCATCTATTTTATTCATAGCTATAGATATTTTGTTTAGATATAAGTAAACTAAATCTTGATTTGTTTCCCCTAAAACTATGTATCTTTGATTTGGTTCTATTTTATGTTTGTCTAAAACGTTTCCATATTTTTCTCCACGGTCGTAATAAATAACCGTGTTCGCTAGGTTTTTTTTTAAAATAAAGTTTTTCTTATTTCTTACTTCTTGTAATAAGGCATTCGAGCTATTGTATAGTAATTCATCAAGGTGAAATATTAACCTATCTGGGTCTAAATCAAAGTATTCATCATTGGTTAAAATGTCATATATGCTTGATAGTTGTTCATGAGTGTTAGAAATTATTAGTAAGTCATTATATTCATAATCAGTTTCTTTTTTTATGATTACAGGCATTATGGTGATACTGTTTATTTTTAGATCATTATCTAGTTCTTTGACATTTGTAACAAGGTTTACTTTGTTATCATAAGGAATGCTAAAGTAATGATTTTTTGTTTGATTTTTGATGTATTCATTACAGATGTTATAAATATTTATTTTTTCCATTTATTTTCCACCTCTATACATATTCTTTTTGTTTCTTTTTCTAAGTTTTCTAAGTTATTATTTACTATTTTATAATCATAGTCAGTATAATTATCTAAATCTATTTCGCTGATATCATTTTGTTCTTGTTCTGTTAAATCAGTTTGGAAATTAGGTCTTGTAATGTGAATTGTTATTACTTTTGAAAAATGTTTTTTCAAATGAGTAATTTCCTTTTTGAAGCGGACATCTCCAATTACAATAATGTCAGCATAATGTGCATAAATATTAATATCTTCAATTAATCTATCTATTAAGAAACATTCTTTATTCATATCAATGCGAATAAAATTACCTAGTTCTTGTAAAAATGAGCGATATTTATCACTATCGGTAAGGTTATAGTCTTTTATTTCTTTGGCATAATACTTTAAGTACTTCGCAAACGAAGTGTTAACTACTTTGAGATTATGTTCTTGATAATATGAGGCAATTAGGTTACTTAGTGTTGTTTTGCCTTGTCTTGCTTTGCCACATATTAAAAATATTATTGGTTCAATACTTTTCATAATACCACTATCCTAATAACATTTTATCATATTTTTTTTTATTAAACAAGAAAAACAAGTAAAATTATTCCCTATTGACTTTAGTTAGGTTTTTAAAATCACTTGTTAGTTCTTCAATATATATTTCTTTATTTAATTCAAGAGTTTTTAATTCTAAATCAAGAGTTGTAATGATATCTATTTTTTCTTTGATTAAATCTACTATTTCATGTAGTATATCATTTTTGATAATTTCTTTATCTTCGATAATGGTTTTTAATTGTTCTACTTTAAATGGTTCTCCATTTATGAAACGATATAATGTATCAAGATTGCTAATTTTATCTCTTAACATATTCACGTCTGCTTCAATTGATTTAATTTTATCTTTTTTGTTTCTTATAATTTGTTTATTAATTTTATTCTTGTGTTCTATTTCAAGTCGGTATATTGTTTTGCAATAAGTAAGTAATTTTTCTATTTCTATTTTATATACTTCTTTATATGTTTGAAAGTGTTCTAGTTTCATAATATTATTCCTCTATTTCAATTAATTTATATTTTTCATTTATAAAGACAAAAAGGACTTTTAATAGTGAAATGATTGGAGTAGAAATAATCATTCCTAATATGCCAAAGAAATAGCCAAATACTAACAAGCCTACGATGATAGTTACTGGATGTAATTTCATAGTTTTACTCATTACAAGCGGTTGGATGAAATTACCTTCAATTCCTTGGATAACAATGTTTACAATGAGGACAACTGTTCCTACAAGAGGTCCTTGGGCGTATCCTACTAAGACCGCTGGAGTCGCACCGATGTAAGGTCCAATATAAGGAATAATATTAGTAACTGCACAAAATAATGCAAATAGTAATGGTGCTTTTAATCCTGCAAACCAAAAGCCTATAGCACAAGAGAAGAAAATAATTGATGCATCAATAAGGGTTCCTTGTACAAAGTTTTTTAAAGTTGTATCCATTCTTGAGCAAATGTCATCTAATGTTCTTTGATATTTTTTTGGAATAAACGAAATAATTTTTTTAATTGAGTTATCAAAATCAAATAGTAAGTATAAACCAATAATCATTCCAATTACAAAACTCCATAGGGTTGAGAAAAATGTTTTAATAGTATTTACTAGCGTTGCAGGTAATTTTGCTGTGAAGTCAGTTACTAAAGTTTCTATTTGTTTGTAGAAATCTAATTTTGTTGAAGTTATATCAAAGTTAGGGGAAGAAAGTTTATCAAAGATATTATCAGTGTACCCTTTTAAACTATCTAAATAACTGGGAACACTTTTAACAAATGAGTTGATTTCATCTGCTAAAATTGGGATTAGTGAGGACATGATAAGATAAACTATTACTAGGAAGACAATGTAGGTAAATATTGTTCCTAGGACGCGGTTAACTCCTTTTTTGTTTAATTTATTTACTATTGGATTTAATAACCAGGCGATAAAAATACCTATAAAAAGTGGCGATATGACAGTTAAAATATTACTAATAAAATTAAATACACCCCACTCGGCTAAAACTTTTGTAGATACATATAAAACAAGAACGATTACTAAAACAAAAACGATTTTTAACATAACATTTAATATTTTAATGATTTCGTTTAGTTTTTCGTAGTTAATTTTTTCTTTATCATCATTTTTAAAAATCTTTAACACGATAATCACCTCATATAATTAAATTCTATCATAGTTTTCCCTATTTTATTATAATAATTTATTATTTTTGTAAAATTTGTCATTTTTTCATAAAAAAAGAAGTGTTGTTTATCACTTCTTATTTTTCTTTTTATCATTTGTATTGTTGTTTTTATTCTGTTCTTTAGTTTCTTTTTTGTTCTCTTTTTCTTTTAGATTATATTTATTTTTTTGGTCTTGGTTGTTATCTTTAAATATTAAATATAATAATAAACATATCGTTGCAATGATTAATATAATTAATAATAATCTAGAATTGTTACTTTTTTCTTCTTCTTTATTTATGATATCTTTTTTTACTTCACTTTTTCTAGTAACATTTAAAATATAATCTTTGGTATCACCATTCTCAGCTTTTACTTTAATGATTATTTTATTTTGTCCTACTTCTAGATTAGAATCTTCAATAACTACGACTGATTTTATGTGCTCTGCAATTGCATTGATATCTAGTCTTTTAACTGTGTAATCTACTTCTATGTTATATTCTAGTTTGTCTTTATCAAATTCAATATCTATGCCTTCAATAGTAAGTTCTTTTAAGTTAGTATTGTTACTTCTTCTATCTATTTTAATTACTTCAATAGTATATGTTTTAGTATTACCATTCTCAGCAATTACTGTGATAGGGATAATTGTTTTGTTACTGTTTAATTTATACTCTTTGAAACCACTGGTGGTAGCATGAAGGCTTTCTAATATACCATTGATATTAATTGTATCTTCAAAATAATCAACATATAAAATGTAATTAGCGATTTCTTTATTAAATGTTTTATTTAATGTTCCTTTATCAAATTTAAGTTCTTTGATTCTGGCATCATTATCTAAAGGTCTAGCAATGTTAATTAATACTGAGTTGGTTTCTTTATTTTCTAATTCTTTAGAAACTCCATTTAAAGCCATGAGTAAGTCTGTTACTTTAACGGTTGCACTTCCTTCTTTTAAGGCTTCAAAAGTAAATGTTATAAAGTTGCCATCAATACTAGTAGAATCTCCAAGATACATAAATTCCCCATAGTTATCTTCATTAATAACGTTGATGTTTCCTAACCAGTTATCATGGATACTTACTGATTTGCATTTTATTAAGTTATTATTGAATGTTAGGATACCTTGAATACCATTGATAGCATTTTCTGTTAAATTTTCTATTTTTAGAGTTATTTTAAATGTATCTCCTACTCTTAAACTGTTTTTATTACTTGTAATTTTTGTAATTATTTTATTTTCAGTTTGATAGGTTGGTTTTTCATAATCATTGAATGTATCTACGTTATCTTGATTCTTTAAGATGTAATAGCTCTCAGTAGCATCTAAGATATCAACTTTATTGTCTTGATTAACATCACTGGCAAGGTAACACTCATCACCTAGAGTAGATATTCCTAGTCCGAGAGAAACCATTTCTCTTATGTCTTCTATAGTTATCATACCATTTTCACTAATAACATTACCACGAATAATTAAGTAATATTCATTTATTAGGCTATTATAATTTGCTAAGACTTTCATACCTGTTTCTAGATAGTCATCATCACTGGCAAGTTCACCATTTTTTCTATAAACGGATATTAGAATGTTAGGGAATTTTTCTTTAAACTCACTTACTAGGACTTGGTTACTGATAAGTAAATCTTTATCAAATGTGCCATCCAATCCATAGATAATGCTTATCTCGTTGTCTTTTACTCGGTAATATGAATCTATTGTTAGATCTCTATTGAGAGTATTCAAGTATTCATCTAAAGATAAATTATTAATTTTATCTGTGTATGATTCTAGTTCTTGTCTTATTTCTTCATTTAGTGCATTTTTGTCTTCTTCATTTAAAGCTTTATAATTAATTAATTTTGTTCTTAATTTGTTAATGTCTTTTAATGTTTCTTCATCCAAGATAAAATATTCATTTAAATCAGTTACACTAGAATTTTTAGAATTTATTTCAATGGTATCATTTTCTACTAAATTATCTTTACTATCATATAATTTTAGTTCAATGTTATAATTACCATTTATTAAATTATCTATGTTTACTATGTTATTAGTTTTAATAATTTGTGTAGTTAAATGAGAATAAGTGTCTACAAGATAGCCATTTATATAAATATTAAAATGATATGTTTCTTTTTCATTTAAGTTTCCTATTTCATAATGAAATTTAATATCAATATTTGAGTCAATAGTATTATCTATTTCATAAATGTTATCGTTCTTATATACTTCTTCACCACTTGGATATGTTACTTTATCAATGATTAGTCCACTTTTAAAATTGATAACTTCAATTTTAAAGCTGTTATTTGTAACTTTTTGATATTCACTCATATCTAGTTTCTCTAATTGTTCTTTTAATATTTCTAATTCGAGATCTGTTTTGTTACTTAAATTTTCTCCATTTAAGGTAATATCACTTGTTTTGTAAATGGATAAGTTAACTTCATATATACCATTTGCAGAAGAAAGATAATCATATGGTATTATTTTGCTAATTCCTTGGTTAAGAGATAATCCTTTTTTGAAATCAATTATTTTTTTTGTGTCATGAACATTATCTTTATCCCACTCTCCATAGAAATTAATATCTGTTTTTATTAAATAGTTTTCACTTTCTTCAAATGAATTACCATTTAATTTAAAGTAATAATTATCTATATTAGTACTTTGATCAAATGTGTAAGTGGTATTATTTTTTATTTCATCATATTCACCTTCTAGTGAAGTAGATGCTTTTATGGTTAAACTAGGATTTAAATCCGCAAATACTTTGGCTAGGGGTGCAATGTCTGAAAATAATAAAATAAATGTTAACAACAATTTTGTAAACTTATTAAATATCTTTTTCATTTAAACCTCCTTATATTTAATGTAAAGTTTTTTAGAATTGATATTTGTTTTCGCTTATCAATCCTGTAATCATAATCAGGTGTTGTCTACACTCATGTTATGTTGTATTAAGTATAGCATATTATTTCGACATTTTTTTTAATTTTACACACATTTTACACTTTTTTTGACAAAAAAATTTTTGAAAGACATTTTTATTATGATGAAAAGAGTAATGAATTAAAAGGCAATAGCAAAAGCATTTAATAAAATACTTGTTTAAAATATTTTATCCACATAACTGTGGATACTTTTTTTCTAAATTAAACATATTTTTGTTGACAACTTCATAATTATTTTATATAATACTTATGCATTTGGCAGCGTTTCTTTAAATAATGTAATGTGTTATGATACAAGTAATTTGTAGCTGCACAAAGGAAAGTACAATGATAAACACCCTACTGTTATTAAAGAAATCTCTAAATAGTATTTTAAAAGGAGGAAGACTATGGCTAGATACACAGGCCCAAATAACAAAAGAGCTCGTCGTGTTAATTTCTCTATCTTAGAAAGTGGTAAAGATATGGCTAAGAGACCTTATGGTCCAGGTCAGCACGGAAAAGATAGAAAAAGAAAACCATCTAACTATTCACTTCAACTTCAAGAAAAGCAAAAAGTTAAATTTATTTATGGTTTAACTGAAAAGCAATTCAAAAGAACTTTTGATGATGCTGGTAAGCTTAAGGGAGTTCACGGTGAAGATTTACTTAAATTATTAGAGAGTAGACTTGATAATTTAGTATATCGTATTGGTTTTGCTAGCACAAGAAGAGGTGCTAGACAATTAGTTAATCACGGACATATTACTGTTAATGGTAAGAAGGTTGATATTCCATCTTATAGAGTTCATGTTGGTGATGTAATTGGTTTAAAAGATAATTCTGCAAATCACGGTGGTGTTGAGATAGCTCTTGCTAATGCTCCAAAGAGAGTAGATTTTATTTCTTATGATGAAGCTAAAAAGCAAGGTACTTATTTAAGACATCCAGAACGTAGTGAATTAAATGCCGATATTAATGAAGCATTAATCGTAGAATTCTATAGTAGAGTTTAGTAATAAGCTCTGCTTTTTTATTTAAAAAAGAAAAAAAGAATAGATAAGATTCTATTCTTAATTTATTTAAACTTACTTAGATTGAGTATAGTTACTTCCACTTATTTGGTTTTGTCCTAATTTAACTAAGCGTTTAGTAATTTCTCCACCAACTGAACCATTAGCTCTTGCAGTTGCATCTGGTCCTAAGTTAACACCAAATTCATTAGCTATTTCATATTTCATTCTTTCGATAGCACCTTTAGCTCCTGGAACATTTAATTTACTATTGTTCATCGTTTTTCACCTCCTACATTAATAGAATGTGAAAATTTTAACAATTCATACTATATATGTGTTGGTAATTTTTGTATGTTATAAATCAAGTGTATCAATATGGTTATCCAACTTAACTGTTTCCATGTTGTCAATGGCTTCATCAATTAATTTATCATAGTCAAATGTTTTTTCATATTTTAAACATTTTTCTAATTTAGGATTGATAACTGGGTGCTTTGGTAAAAAGATAGTACAGCAATCTTCATATGGTAATATCGATGTTTCATATGTGCCAATATGTTTTGATAATTCGATTATTTCTAGTTTATCCATGCAGGCTACTGGTCTTATAATAGGATATGTAGTTACATTGTTGATAACATTCATGCTTGTTAATGTTTGACTCGCTACTTGTCCAACACTTTCACCATTGATGATGGCTAGGCACTTATTTTTTTTAGCAACTTTTTCACTAATACGATACATCATTCTTCTCATAATGGTTATCATATAACTAGGATCTATATTTTTATATATTTCTTCTTGTATTTCAGTAAATTTTATAATATGTAATTTAATATGTGGATGATATTTTGTTAATATTTCAACTAATTTTTTAACTTTGTTTTTTGCTTGAAGGCTAGTATGAGGCGGAGATTCAAAGTAAATGCATTCTACTTTAATGCCACGTTTTAAGGCTAGATATAAAGCTACTGGAGAATCAATACCACCAGATAACATGAGTAAGCCTTTACCTTGAACTCCAACAGGATAGCCTCCAACTCCTTTTATTTCTTTGCTATATAGGTATGTGTAATCATTTCTAATTTCAATTTTTAACTCATAGTCAGGATTGTGCACAGAAACACTTATTCCATCCATGTTTTTTAAGATATATGCACCAACTTCTTTGCTTACTTCTAAACTTGTTAAAGGAAATTCTTTATAACTTCTGTTGGTTTCAACTTTAAATGTTTGAAAATTAGTATTTTGAGCTAGAGTTAAAGCATTTTCTTTTATGCTTTCAATATTAGTATTAACTTTATAACAGATTACTATGCTATGTATACCAAATATTTTGGTTAATTTATTTATTATTAATTCAAAGTCATAATCACTTTTGGGAGTAATAAACATTCTTACTCTGTTTTTGGTTATTTTATAGTCAATGCCTTTTAGGCTGTTTTTTATATTTTCATATAGGATGTTAATGAACATATTGCGATTTTCTTTTTTGGTTGTTAATTCACCATATTTAATTAAGATAATTTTTTCCATGTTAAAACCTCACTTTGTATTTATATCATTAATGGTTATTTTGCTGTTGTGTGGAACTGGTTTCCATTCTATTTTTTTAAAAAGTGCTATGTAGGTTGTGTATCTGCCTACGATATCGAAGATTGGCCAAAGAATTGAGAAACCTATTATTTTGTGAAATGGTACTTTTTTTATTCTTTTTCTTTCTAGGAACAGGATGTAGTATGGGGTAATCATGTTTTTTAAATATAATCCGATGCGGAAGAATAGTCTAGCCCATATTCCTATTAGGAACGTTTGCCAAAGAGCAGAGATGCCTGGTGTGATGTTGATCCTTATATCAAAGAAATGTCTTAATACTTGTGCTAAGACTGTGCCACCAGCAAAAAAGTTGATATTAGTAAGTCCATATGTGTAGGTGTAACATGAACGAAGTATTAGAACTACTAAAATCCATCTAAATAGGTTGATTACGTTTGTGGGTAGTAGGTGCATGAAGGTATCATACATAATGAATCTATCTTTGATGCCAATTAGAATCTTTTTCCACCATGGTCTTTTTTCTTCTTCTTCTTTGCTCCATTTTACTTTAGTGAATTTTCTGCCAAAGAAGATGTTTATAAATAGTTTGAATCCTGATTCTTTGAAATTGATAAGAAGACCTTTAGACCAACGAAGTTTTTGGTTGTAGGCAACTTTCCAGTTAGGGCTTTGTTCATCATAAAATTCGGCTGCATCTTGGTAACTGATACGATATCCTTGGCTAACAGCATCGGCCGTTAAACCACGGTCTTCGGTTAATGAGGTGTAATGCCAGCCATCTTGTACTACTTCACTGGCAAATAGGTAACCTGTTCCTTGAATGTTTGTCGCTAAACGAAGGAATGATCTGGCACGATGGTTCATTCTAATTGAGCGATACCAGTGTAAGGCAAAACTCATGGTAATCCAGTTTTCATCAAAGTTTTTTGTATTACGATATGATGTTACCATTTTCTCCCCTGAATCAAAGGCATCATTCATTTTTGAAATGTAATCTTTTTTTAACAAGTTATCTGCGTCAAAGACAAAATATCCTTCATAGCTCATTCGACCATAGTCTCTTTCGATACAGTCAAAAAGATATTCTAAGGCAAAACCTTTTGTTTTATGGAGATTATCAAATCTCTCATAGACAATTGCTCCTTTACTTCGTGCAATTTCAGCTGTGTTATCAGTGCAGTTATCCGCGACTACGAAAATGGTTATTAAATCACTGGGATAATCCTGCATGTGAATGCTATCAAGTAAGTTGCCAATTACATTTTTTTCATTACGGGCGGCAATGACGATTGCATATTTGTGTTTTTTCTTCGCGGGTTTAAATTTTCTTGTAAAGAATATTCCTATAATAACATATGCTATTCGATATGTTACCATGGCTCCTAGTAATGTGCCTACGGTATTATTAATACTCCTAAAAAATGGATATATACTCCCAATCATTTTTATAAAAGTTTCAAAAAAACTGCTAATCACTTTTTTCACAATTCCCTTCCAAGTAAAACCATTATATCATAAAAGTGAGTTAATATCTATTGTTTTAGGTTTTTAAGAGAAAAATGTTTGTTAATGTGTATTTTATGGTTGGTTCTTAATGTATAAATTCTAAAACTAAGTTTAAAATGTAACATATGTTTTTGTTGTTGTCAATAATTAAAATAAATGTTATACTAAAAAAAGAAGGAGGAACTTATGAGAGTTGTTGGCATTATTTGTGAATATAATCCTTTTCATCTCGGACATCTTTATCAAATAAAAAAGATTAGGGAAATGATTCCTGATTGTTTAATTATTTGTATATTTAATGGAACATTTATGCAAAGAGGAGAAGTTTCTATTATTAATAAGTGGGATAAGACTCGTATTTGTTTGGAATATGGTATTGATGTGGTTGTTGAACTTCCTTTTGTTTTTGCTACTCAATCTAGTGATATCTTTGCTCATGGCGCACTTAAAATATTAAATAATTTACATATTGATACTTTAGTTTTTGGAAGTGAATCTAATAATGTTGAAATTTTGAAAACTCTTGCTATGGCTCAATTAAATAACAAGGTTTTTGATGATAAGGTATGTGAGTATTTAGATAAGGGAGATAATTATCCTACTGCTTTGAGTAAGGCTTTAGAAGTTATTACTAAATATAGAATAAAGGAACCTAATGATATTTTAGCGGTTTCTTATATTAAAGAGATTATTAAGAATAATTATTCTATTGAACCTGTTGCTATTAAGAGAACTAATGACTATCATGGTGTGGTTATAAGTGGTGATATGATTAATGCTTCTTTGATTAGGAAGATGTTATTAAATGGTAATGATGTTTCTAAGTATGTTCCTAAGGCTACTTTAAAATATTTAAATGATATTCCTTCTAAGGATAAATTCTATAGTCTATTAAAATATCAAATAATTAATAATATTGATAATTTAGATAGTTTTCAAACTGTGGATGAAGGTTTAAATAATTTAATTAAAAAGAATATTTATAATGCTAATAGTTTAGACGAATTAATAAATTTAATTAAAACTAAAAGATATACTTATAATAAATTAAATA
>HF996811.1 GCA_000432575.1 Clostridium sp. CAG:762 | reverse complement strand
TATATTTTATCAAAAGAAGATAAGGATTCATTTATCGACTTTATCAATCAAGTAGATAATACAAGTAAAGAATACGATAAAATACAAACATTATCTAATATTTTAGTTAATGCTAATGAACAATTAAAAGATAAGAATAATAAAATTAAAACTCTTACTGAAAATAATAATGCACTTAATTTAAGAGTTAAAACTTTAAACGAAACAATTAAAGAAAAAGACAATGAAATTTCATTTTTAAAATCTAAAATAAGTGATTTAAAAAATACTCTTGAATATTGGAAAGATAAGTTTGAAAAATTAATATCTTTCTTACATGAAAAACTTCATAGTTGGTATGATAAAGATGACAAATACATTGATGTTGTTAATGATATGTATGAAGATAATGTATTTGATGATGATGACATTGAAGATTTAGATTTAAGCAAAGAAGAAGATGATTATGAAAGATAATTTAAAAAAAGTATGGTTTTTTGTTTCAATAGTATAAAAGTATGTTATAATAAATAACTAGACAAAGGAGGGTTTTACATGAAAATAATTACTAATGATTCGGCATATGTTCAAAAAAATGATATTTCATATTTAAATTTATCTGATTTGCCAATACCTGCCTCTATATTTATGAAAGTTTTTGGTAATGGTGTTACTATAATTAATGATAGTAATAGATATGATTTTGTTAAGTTCGATGAAGAATCAGAAATAGAATACTTTAAAGACTTAGATTGGATGATTGATTATAATGAAGTTAAAGATTTAAGTGAAGATGAAATAATTAAATTAGCAGAAAGTATCGGAGAAGAACGAGATAAAATTGCTACTACATTTAATTCAATGGCGGAAGAAGAAAGAAAAAATCATGCTGACATGGTTACAAAATGTGATTTATTAGAATTTAAGTTTTATTCTTTAAGAGATGTTCTTTGGTTTAAACAAGGACATATTCCAATGGAATTACCAGAAGGTGTTGATTATCCAGAAGGATATGCTCAAGAAAAAAGTATAAAAAAATTACTTAAGAGAAAAAATAGAAAAAATAAATAATTAGATAAGGGCTAGTAGAGACTTATTAATACGATAAGGAATACTATGCTTTTTTTTTAGTAGTTAGGAGGAATTAATTACGGCTGAAAAAGATAGGAAAGAGTTTTTTAATAGTCTAGAAGAACATTCAAAAATAAAGTTAAAGGTACTTACAGAATATGTTAAAACATGGATGAGAAAAGTGGTACTAAATCCATATGGTAGTGGTAATTGTTTAGTTGTAGATACATTCGCAGGGACCGGCAAGTATGACGATGGAAACTATGGATCACCACTTATTATTATAGAAGAAGCATTAGATTTTATTGAGCAAACAAAGAAGTACCCTAATATGAAAATGAAATCGATTAATTTAATTTTTATAGAATCTGATGTAAATAATTATAGATTATTAAAAGAAAATATTGAACAAAACGTTAGAATTAGTATTGATGAACATAAATTCAATATTATTAATGAGCATTTAAATATAGCAATTTCGAATTCAACACATGAGAAATTTATTGAAAATATATTATCAAAAGTAGATAATATGATACCTGCATTCTTTTTTATAGATCCATTTAAATTTACTGTTCCATTTGAACTAAATAAAGGTTTACTATAAAAGTATAATAATGTAGAATTGCTATTTAATTTAATGACAGAAGAATTGTCAAGATTTTTTGAGGTTGATAAAATAAATCAGTCATTAAAAATACTTTATGGAATTGAAGATACTTCTACAATAAAAAGTGAAATTAAAGATAAAAAAGGGAAAGAAAGAATTAAAGTTATAACCAATTTTTATAAAAAAAGATTACTAGAAGTTGGTGCATTATACACTCTAAATTTTGATATTCAAAGAGAAAACCAAAATAATCTTATAAAAGAAGTTAATAAACTAAAAGAAGCAAAAGAAAAAATTAATATACTATTTATCGCTTCTAATCCTGATATTGAATTTATAGATGACGATGGAAATACTATTCAACAACAAAAATTAAAATTAGAAAAGGAAGCAAGAGAAATACATGGATCAATTCAGAAATCTTTAAAAAGAGATTCCATATCATTTGAAACAAGATGGGCTACTAGAGTTACAGATTTATTGCAATTTATTAACGAAGTTAATCCAACTATATTACATTTTAGTGGTCATGGTACTTCAGATGGTAAATTAGTATTTCAAGATAATAATGATAAGCCTAAATTACTAAGTATGGATACTTTAGTTGAATTAATTAATGCATCATTGGATAATCTTAGATTGGTGGTATTAAACAATTGCTTTTCTTCAATTATATCTGAAAAAATAATAGATAATATTGAGGCATCTATTGGGATGAACAATTCCATTGGTGATGAAGCAGCTATTGTTTTTGCTTCTCAATTATATTCTTCTATCGGTTTTGGACTATCATTAGAAAAAGCATTTCAACAAGCAATAGTATCATTAAAATTATATGAAATACCAGAAGAACAAATTCCCCAATTATATGTATCGGAAGGAATTGAAGTAAAAGATATTTATTTAGTTACAAAAAACTAAAAAACTACCTCATTTTAGAGATAGTTTTTAAATTGATTTATCTTTTTAAAACTTTACTAATAGGTTGAACATCTAATTCTTCTTTGTATTCAGAAACTTTTTCCAAATTAATGCTTTCACATTCATTTTTTACTCTTTTTAAAAGATTTACTAATTCTAATCTTTTAAGTGATAATGGATCAGTTATTTTTTTAAATACAACTGTTTCCTTTTCATTTGCAATTTCTTCTCCATTTAAAACAATTATTGGAGCATTAATATTTATTGGATTAAAATCATTAGTTTTCAAAGTAACTTTATCAGTTGCAGTTAATGAACTACTTTCATCCACATTAATTACACTTGATTCGCATTCAACTTCTTTACCAGTAATATTTGAATTAGAAATATTTAATTCATTGGTAGCTGTAAATGAAACTCTAATGTTTTTCTTTTTATTACCAATATTAGAATCTATTACATCAATTTTATCACTTGCACCAAATCCAATGTGTGATTTAGATCTCATTACTTCTATTTGATCACTACTCATATTTTTGACTACTAATTCATTTGCATTAATTGATAAGTACGAGAAAGTCTTTATATCTGTATTATCTAATGTACATTTACCATTAACATGAACACATAAATCTAGTCCAAAACTGCAATTTTTAATAATAACTTCACAATCATTATATCCAAATACATATACTTGATGTTTTTTAAATTCAAGACCATCAATTACATAACAAATTGGTTTATCCAATTTATATGCTTTCTCAATTTTCTTTCTATCCTTGTTTTCTCCTATACCAAAACAAGCAATAGTGTAATTATAATCTTTCTTTTTGACTTTACTTCTTTTAACATAACAAGTTAGTTTTTCTTCATCTTCAACAACATTTCCTAAATTACCTGTGAGATAGTTCATTGCATAAGGTCTCGTTACAATATAAAGAATTTTCTTAAATTTATTCATAGATAAATCCCCCTTTGAACTCTTAATACTATACCATATTTCAGTAAAAAATGCAAATCAATTGTTAAAAACTGTTGAAATTGATGAAATTTATACTATATTATATATAGAACTGATATTTATTAGTTTATTCTTTAAAGATATAAGTGTTCAAAATAGGCTCTTATATCGCACCAGATTGATTGATACTCGAACTGTCTTTTAGTTCGAGTTTATTTTTGTTTGCTATGCTATTGTTGGTAGAAAATAGGTGTTTAAATTCTAGATTAATATTTATAGTATGAGAGAAAGTTGGTTGTCATAGAAAAAATACATTTGTTTGCAAAAAGTACTTGTTTATTTTAGAAAAATATGCTAAAATATTCAAGTGGAAGAGAAGTGGCTTTTTATGAATATTTATAGTTTTATAATAGATAGATTTGGTTATGAAGTATATTTAAAAGGAAGATATTATCCATCTAGTTTTATTATGCCTTTAGGTATGAATACATTAGAAGATAGATATGTTCATCATTTTAGAGTTAAGGATAGAGGTGGTAATTATCATAAGGTAATGGTAATCAATAATGGACAAAAATTATATGATATGTCTTGTAACTGTGGTAATCTTTACTGTGAGCATTTAGCTTCTGTCTTGGTACAATATGGGAATGCTATTTTAAACTGTGAAATTATAGATGAATTAGAGGTTTCTTCAAAAATATTAAATAAATATATTGATAATAAGAGTAATACAATTAAGGAAAAATTAGATATTGAATTGGAATTTGCTTTTGTTGATAATAATATATATGTGAGATTATATATAGGTAATAAGAAAAAATATGTTTTATCTACTGATAGTAAGTTAATTAATTTTATTAATGCTTTTAATAGTGGAAATACATATGAATTTGGTAAGGGTTTAACTTATGATAAAAATAAGTATTATTTTGATGAACGTGGAAAAAAGATAATTGAATTTTTAGGTAATTACCGTGGGAATGAATATTATAGTAATAATTATTATGCAATGGTATTATCTCAAAGGGAATTTGAATCTTTATTAGAAATTATTAAGGGATTGCCTTTTAAAGTAAAGAATTATGGTGTTATTAATGCTTATTATTATAAATTACCAACTAATTACATTTTAGAAGAAGAAGGAGATAATTATTTATTAAAATTAGAGGATATTAATAATTATATTTATTTAACTAAAAATATGAAGAATGTTTATTATAATAATAATTTATATATTTTAAGTAATGAAGATATAGAATATATTAAGTTACTTCGTGAAAGTAAAATTAAATATTTAACATTTAATAAAAATAATTTAAATGTTTTTAGCAGGGGATTATTTAATCAAGTTAAAAATAATTTAGTATTAGATGAAAATGTTAAGGATATTGAGTTACCTATGTCTCCAAAAACAAAATTATATTTTGATATAACAAATAGTAAATTAATATGTGATATAGTATTTAGTTATAAAGAAGATGTAAATTATTTTACTAAGAATAATATTTTAAGGGATAATGAATATGAAGATAAAGTGGTAAGTGTAATCGAGGGGTATGGTTTTAATATAGTAAATAAAAGATTTATTTTAGAAGATATTGATAAGATGTATGATTTTTTAGATAATGAATTAAGTAATTTGACTAAAGAATATGAGATATTTACTAGTAAGAGGATAGATAATACAAAGATATTAAAGAAACTTAGTTCTAATAGTAATTTTAGTATAGGTAAAGATAATATTATGTCTTATAAATTTGATGTTGATGGTATAAATACTAGTGAGTTAGATGGTATATTTAAAGCTTTAAAGGCTAAGAAGAGGTATTATAAATTAAAGAATAATAATGTTGTTTCTTTAAGTGATAATGAAGAGATAAGGGAACTTAATAATTTGATAAGTGATTTAAATATTACAAGTGAAGATGTTGAAAATGGTAATGCAATAATACCTAAATATCGTGCTTTATATATAGATAGTTTAAAGAATAATTATAAGAGTATTAAAACAAATAATTTATTTGATGAATTTATTGCTAATTTTAAAAAATATAAAGATACTTGTTTTAATTTTGATATTGATGATAATAGTATTTTAAGAGATTATCAAAAAGATGGAGTTAAATGGTTATATACTATATATAAATGTGGTTTTGGAGGTATTTTAGCTGATGAGATGGGATTAGGTAAGAGTTTACAAACGATTACTTTGATTAAGCAAATATTAAGGGAAAAGAAGGATGCTAAAATAATTATTGTGGTACCGACATCACTTATGTATAATTGGCAAAAGGAATTTGAGAAGTTTGCACCATCTTTAAAATTTGTGGTTGTAGCAGAGAATAAGAATAAGAGAAAAGAAATATTAAAAAATAGAAATAACTATAATATTTTTATAACTAGTTATGGTTTAATTAGGAATGATAATGATGAATATGAGAAAATAGATTTTGAACTTTGTGTAGTAGATGAAGCTCAAAATATTAAGAATTCTTTAGCGGAGATGACTAGAGAGGTTAAGAAGATTAAAGCAAGTTGTAAGATTGCTTTAACAGGCACACCTGTTGAAAATAATGTATGTGAGTTATGGAGTATATTTGATTTTATTATGCCAGGTTATTTAAATAGTATTATTAAATTTAAGGAAAAATATAATATTAAGGATGTTGATGAGGAGGGAATGAAGATTTTAAAGAATCTTAATTATCAAATAAGTCCATTTATATTAAGAAGAAAGAAAAAAGATGTAATTGAGTCATTACCTGATAAAATAGAGAAGAATATTTATATTGAGTTACCTGATAAACAAAAGAAATTATATTTAAAGGTGTTAAAAGATACTAGAAAAGAAATAGATAATGTTATAGAAGAAGAAGGATTTGCTAAGGCTAGAATGAAAATATTACAATTGCTTATGAAATTAAGACAGATATGTATAGATCCTAAAGTAATGTATGAGAATTATGATGGAGAGAGAATTAAAATAGAAGAGTTAATTAAGATAGTAAAAGAAAGTATTATGAATGAGCATAAGATACTAATATTTAGTAGTTTTAAAAGAGTTTTAGATAATGTTAAATATGAATTTGATAAAATTGGTATTAGTAATTATATGATTGATGGAAGTGTATCTAGTAAAGAGAGAATGAATTTAGTTGAAGCATTTAATGCTAATGATACTAATTGTTTTTTAATTACATTAAAATCAGGTGGAACAGGTTTAAATTTAATTGGAGCTGATACGGTAATACATTTAGATATATGGTGGAACCCTCAAGTGGAGAATCAGGCTACTGACAGAGCTCATAGGATAGGACAAACTAAGAATGTATCTGTATATAAGTTAGTTACTAAAGGTACTATAGAAGAAAGAATTATTGAATTGCAAGATAAGAAAAAAATATTAAGTGAAAGCTTAATAGAAGGGAAAACTGGTAAGGAAAATATTTCTTCATTAACAGAGAGTGATATTAGGAAATTACTTGCTTATAATGATTAAGTAATTTCTTTTTTTATTTTAAAATATCTTGACAATAAATAATAAAAATAGTAAGATTAATACATAAGAATAGCAGAAGGAAGAAGGTG
>HF996810.1 GCA_000432575.1 Clostridium sp. CAG:762 | reverse complement strand
TTTGATATATAATATATTAAATATTGAGATGAAACTAATAAATCATACTCACATAGTATTTCATCATATCTACTTTCAATTATTAAATTCTCATCTTTTTCTAAATATTCTAATAGTTTTTCCTCGTATAAACTTGTTGTTTTTTGTTTAAAATAAATATTTTTTTTATTACTTAAATGTTCATAGTTAATAAATCTTCCGTGTGAAAAATTTTTCTTTTCATGAATTAAACAATTATATATACCAGACTCAATTATTTTACTTTCTAAATCACTACCAGCAGATTCAGTAAAATCTCCTGTAAAAATATTAAAACTATTTCCTTCTTTTAAAAATTCTTTTAGCATCTTTTTATTTTCTTTAAAATAATTACCAAAGTAATTTTTCCAATAATTTATACTATCACTAATAAACTCTTCAATATCATTTCTTAATTTCTTTTCAAAATATAATTTTAAAAATATACTTGCTGGCGCTAAAGCACCTTCAAATGAAAGAAATCCCCTTTCTTTTCCTTTATTAGTACCTGTTCGATATGAAATAACATTATTTTTAGATATTCC
>HF996809.1 GCA_000432575.1 Clostridium sp. CAG:762 | reverse complement strand
TCAAAAAACAACCGGGCGTTTTTTAATTTCTGCAATTTGACTATCTCATCCATCTTGTAGTATAGTAAAACCACAACCAAAAAGGAGGTGCCCCTGAATGTACAGAGCCTACAAATTTAGAATGTATCCAAATGAAGAAACAAAATCCCAAATAAATAACATATTTGGCTCCACAAGATTTACCTATAACTATTACCTAACAAAAATAAAAGAAGATAAATTCAAACCATCAAAAACAACCATCGATACAAAATCCATAATCAAAGATATTAACACCAATTTAAAAAACACCTATCTCTTTTTAAAAGAAATAGATAACAACCTTATCATAAAAACCATTTACCAACTAAGTGATAACTACAAAAAATATTCCACAAATAACTTTGGTTACCCTAAATACAGAAGCAAATATCAAAGAAACAGTTTCACAATAACTAACCCTAGTATAGAAGTAAATCTAAAAACAAAAAAAGTAAAATTACCCAAACTAGGTGATATAAAAATAAGAGGATATAGAAACCTTAACAAAATAGATGGAAAAATCATAAATGCCACAATATCTAAAGAAAACACAGGTAAATACTATATCAGC
>HF996808.1 GCA_000432575.1 Clostridium sp. CAG:762 | reverse complement strand
TTAATAAACTGTCCAACTTTTGGGGTTCAGTTCAATAATACTAGTTTTTTTCTTGAAAAAATATTGCTTATTATTAATAATTATGATATTATTGTATTAAGAGAGTAGGTAAGAAAATGAAAGATATTTTTAAGGATAAAAATAAAAGAACTATATTTTTAACATTAATATTTTCTTTTATATTAATATTAATTGGTACTACTTATGCTTATTTTAGTTGGCAAAGTACTAATAATCCATTAGTAAATATAACAGTAGAAGATTTAGGGGATGTTATATTTAAGGGTGGTAATGAAATAAAAACTACTAATATAGGACCAGTATTAGATTATAATGATGGGGAAATAACTGCATTTTATATAAAAAAGAAAATGGATAATAATTTAGATATAAATATTAATATAACTCCTACTATATTACCTGATAGTTTAAAGGATGAATCATTTAAAGTTAAATTATTATCTAGTACTGATAATATTACTTATACAGAAATAAAAGAAGATAATTTTAAAGATAAAGAAACTAATATTAAATTTACCTTATCTACTACTGAATTAACTAATAAATTAACATATTTTAAGATAATATTCTATATAGATGGTAATATGTTAAATAGTAATAATATGAAAGGACAATCTTTTGGGGCTAAAATAGATATAAGTGTAGATAGTCAATGTCCTAAAAATACTGTAACACCAGTATATACTGATACATCAGGAGCTAATGCACCAGTATTAGCAGAAGGTATGATACCTGTTGTTTATGATGAAGGATTAGGTTATTGGATAAAAGCAGATATTAATGCTGGTTGGTATAACTATACAGATAAAATTTGGGCTAATGCTGTAATGGTTAAAACTGATGCTACAGAAGGTGTAGAATGTTCAAAATCAAGAAGTTATTATATGAATGCTCCTGCTTATACACCAGTAAAAGAAGATGATATATTAGCATACTATGTATGGATACCAAGATATAAATATAAATTATTTAATGCTACATATGCAAGTGGAACAAGTGCTCAAGTAATAGATGTAACATTTGAAAATGGGACAAGTACTACAGGAAATGTAACATGTACATATGATACAAGTGGAAACGAAACATGTCAAAATAAAGCAAATGGAAATTGGTATACCCATCCAGCATTTACTCTTGGTGATACAGAATTAAAAGGAATATGGGTAGGAAAGTTTGAAACAATGGGAAGTACTACAACACCAACAGTAAAACCAGGATTATATTCTGTAACTGCTAAGACAGTATCAAGTATGTATAATGCATCAAAATTATTTAGGTCAACAGATTATTTAACTACAAATGGGGTAACATGTACATATGATACAAGTGGAAACGAAACATGTCAAAACAAAAGTAATGGAAATTGGTATACTCATCCAGCCTTTACTTTTGGTGATACAGAATTAAAAGGAATCTGGGTAGGAAAGTTTGAAACTACAGGAAGTGGTATGGAAAATACTACAATTACACCAACAGTAAAACCAGGAGTAGCATCACTAAGAAATATAACTATAGCCACAATGTATAGTGCATCAAAATTAATTAGGTCAACAGATTATTTGACTACAAATGGAGCAAATGAATCAGATTCTCATATGATGAAAAATATAGAATGGGGAGCAGTAGCCTACCTAAAACAAAGTATCTATGGATTAGGCATAACAGATATAACAATAAATAGTAGTGCTTATACTACTGGAGGAGGTTCTGGGACAAGTTATAAAACAAATATAGGACAATCAACAACAGGAAATATAACTGGAGTGTATGATATGAGTGGTGGATCATATGAATATGTCATGGGAAATTATAATAAACAAGCAGGTAATTCAGGATTAACGATAAGTACAGTACCAACACAATATATAGATATATACTCAGGAACAAGTGTCAGTGCTAGTCATTTAGGAGATGCTCTAGGAGAGACAGCAGGCTGGTATAGCGATTATTACCCGAACTTTGATTCTTCTAACCCTTGGTTCTATCGCGGGGGCTTCAGCAGCGAGGGGGGTTCTGCGGGCGTGTTCAGCTTCTTCGTCGACACGGGTGAAGGCAACCTCAACTACGCGTTTCGTGTGGTGCTTTCCACTACGGGAGCGTAATTTTATTAAAAAAGTATAATGAATTATGATGCGAGTTGCAAAAGTAAATGGAGGTTTTATGAATAATGATACTACAGTTTTATTTGATGTAAGTGAAGTAAATGAAGAATTGGTATATGATACTTTGTGTGATATATTTGATGATTTAGAGGAAAGAGGATATAATCCAGTTAATCAGATTGTAGGTTATTTAATGAGTGGTGATTTAGGATATATATCTAGTTATAAAGAATGTCGTAATAAGATTAGTAAATTAGATAGATCTATGATACTTGAGGTAATATTGAAAAGGTATTTAGATAAATGAGATATTTAGGATTAGATTTAGGTAGTAAGACTTTGGGTGTATCTTTAAGTGATTTTACTAACACAATTGCATCAAATTATGATATAATTAGATTTAAGAATGAGGATTATGTATCTTTAGTGGATAGTATAAGTGATATTATAAAAGATAATGATATTGGTTATATTGTATTAGGATTACCAAAGAATATGAATAATACTATTGGGACAAGGGCTAATATTAGTTATATGTTTAAAGATTTATTGGAAGAAAAATATAATATACCAGTTATCTTAGAAGATGAAAGATTGACATCTAGGATATCAAATGATATACTTATTAAAGCAGATATAACTAGAAAGAAAAGGAAAAAAGTTGTTGATAAAATGGCCGCGACTATTATATTACAGAGTTACTTAGATAGAATAAATAAATAAATAAGAAAGGAAAAAGAAAAATGGAAAAGAAAAACACATTTACTGTTATTAATGATGAAGGGAGAGAAATTACTTGTGAAGTATTATTTACTTTTGAAAGTGATGAGACTAATAAGAATTATATAGTTTATACTGATAATACAACTGATGAAAATGGTAATATTAAAGTGTATGCATCTATATTTGATCCTGAAGCTGAAACAAGTGATTTAATACCTATTGAAACTGAAAGGGAATGGAAAATTATTGAAACTATTTTAGAGGAGATACAAAAAGAATCTAAGAAAAATGAAAGTGAGAAAGAAGGAGAGTAATCTCTTTTTTAAAGTTGTTATGAAGAAGTACCGCAATTGGATGTTAATATTTTTAATTGTTTTTGGAGGAGGATTACTTTTGCTTACAGGTTATTATACTTATAATTTAAAGCCTGTTAGTAATAATGATACTTTAAAAAAGGTAGTAATAGAACCAGGTAGTTCTACTAAGAAAATAGCTAAGGTATTAAAAGATAATAAGTTGATAAGAAATGAGAATATTTTTGTATTATATATTAAGTTATGTGGTAAAACTAGTTTAAAAGCAACAACATATGAGTTTAGTGAGAATATGGGCGTTAAAAAGATAGTTAGTATGTTGGAAAAAGGTAATACTTATAATGAGAATGAAGTAAGACTTACTTTTAAAGAGGGAATTAATATGAGAACTGTTGCTTCTTTGATAGAAAAATATACTAATAATAGTAAGGATTTAGTGTTTTCTACATTAAAAGATAAGGTATATATAAAAGAATTAATAGAGAAATATTGGTTTTTGGATGATGTTATTTTAGATAAGGATATTTATTATCCTTTAGAGGGATATTTATTTCCAAATACTTATTCATTTATGGATAGTGATGTATCGGTAAAAGAGATATTTGAGAAAATGTTAGATCAAATGGAAAAAGAGTTAAGTAAATATAGAAATGATATAGAAAAGAGTAAGTATTCAGTACATGAATTGATTACACTTGCTTCTATTATTGAATTAGAAGGGGCTAATTCTAATGATAGAAAAGGAGTGGCAGGGGTATTTTATAATAGATTAGATGATAATTGGAATTTAGGTAGTGATGTTACTACTTACTATGCTGTAAAAATAAATATGAGTGATAGGGATTTAAGAAAAAGTGAAATAAATGATTGTACTAATAAGTATAATACTAGATGTACTTCATTAATAGGATTACCAATAGGACCTATATCAAATCCTGGTATAGAGTCTATCGAGGCTGTTTTAAATCCTACAAAGAGTGATTATTATTACTTTGTTGCAGATAAGACTGGGAAAACATATTTTAATAAAACATATGAAGAACATAATAAGACTATTCAAACACTTAAGAATAATGATATGTGGTTTGAATACTAGAAGGAGTTAATCATGCAAGAGAAACTTGATAGAATAAGAATATATGCAAGAGAAAATAAAATACCTATTATGCAAGAGGATGGTATTAATTATTTATGTGATTATATAAAGAAACATAGAATATATAATATTTTAGAAGTAGGCACGGCAATAGGATATTCTTCTATTAGAATGGCTTTAACTGGAGAAAGGGTTAAGGTTACTACGTTAGAAAAAGATACTAATAGATATAATGAGGCAATATATAATATTAAGGATTTAAAGCTAAAAAGAAAGATTAATGCTATTAATATAGATGCTTTGGATTATGAAGATAATAATAAGTATGATTTAATATTCATTGATGCTGCTAAAAGTAAGAATACTGTATTTTTTGAAAAGTTTTCTCATAATTTAAAAGAAAATGGGGTAATAGTTACTGATAATTTATCTTTTCATGGTTTAGTAGAAAATAGTAGTTTGATTAAAACTAAAAATCAAGAAGGTATTGTTAGAAAGATAAAAGATTATATTGAGTTTTTAGATAATAATCAAGAATTTATTACTACATATGTTAATGTTGGTGATAAAATTTCAATTAGTAAAAGAAGGTGTAATTAGGTTTATGACCTTTTTTTTTGAAAAGTGGATAATAAAACTTTGGAAAAGTGTACAATAAAACTTTGGAAAAGTGGATAATGTGCTTGTAAAAGGTATAAAATAATATAGCAATAAAGAAGAGTTATTGGAAAGTAGAAAAAAAATTTACATTCTTTTTATAATAATGTTTCAGTTAAACCTAAGTTTATGTGTATCATAGTAAGTAGCCTTAGTGCTTTTTACAAGGATACAGAAACTGGTATTTATATTTTACCAATTACGGCTTTAAAACCATAGTAATTATTTGACAATAATCTATGAAAATGTTAGAATAAGCATTAATTGAGGGAGTGATATTGTTGGGTAATGTTAATGATTTAGAATTTTTAGAATTCTTGGATAGAGTTACTAATGAAAAAGAGAGACAAGAAAGATATTCAAGGCAAGTAACTGAAGAATTATTTGTGATAGTTAAGAAACTATTTATACAAGAGTGGCAAAAGAATAAAAAAGTAAATTCTATTGTTTTGGAATTTAGAATAAATGATGATAGTGATAAAAAACAAATATTTAACTTTGGTAAGCATTATGAAGATATCGATTATGATTATTTAAAGCAGTTATGTAATGGTGTATTTGTTAAAACAGATAAGACATTATATAATGCTGAAAAGAGTATGGAAGATCATGGTGTTACATTTACTTTGGATATTAAAAAGCTTTATGATGAACATAAAAGTGATGCATCTAATAATAAAAAGAAAATAAGATAAATTGTTTATTATAATAATCTTTTTCTCTTGTGTGTTTTAAGAATTAAAATGCGAGAGTAAATAAAAAATAGTATCTTTTTTTCTTTTTTTTTGTTAAAATAATGTTAGAAAAGAACGTGATTTTATGAATAATATAATAGATAATAAACTTAAATTAATACCACATAAACCAGGTTGTTATTTAATGAAGAATATTGATGGTAATATTATTTATGTTGGTAAATCTAAGAATTTAAAGAATAGGGTAACTTCATATTTTAAGAGTTCTCATACTGGTAAAACTAAAAAACTAGTAAGTGAGATATATGATTTTGAATATATTATTACTTCTACAGAGGTAGAGAGTTTAGTTTTAGAACTTAATTTAATTAAGAAATATGATCCTAAGTATAATATTTTACTTAGGGATGATAAGACGTATCCATATATAGAACTTACTAATGAAAAGGTTCCACGTTTAGTGGTCGTAAGAAATCCAAATATAAAAAGAAATAGGAAAAATACTTTATATGGGCCTTTTCCTAATGTAACTGCGGCTCGCAACACGGTAGAATTAATTAATAGATTATATCCTTTAAGAAAGTGTAGGACTTATAGTAAGAAAGCATGTTTATATTATCATATTAATGAGTGTTTAGGTTATTGTGTTAATAAGATAAGTGATGATGTAATAAATCAAATGAAGGAAGAGATAACATCTTTTTTAAGTGGTAATTCTAGTATTATTACTAATAAGATTAAAGAAAAGATGGAGATATGTAGTAATAATTTGAATTTTGAAAAAGCATTAGAATATAAGACTATGCTTGATAATATCAATATTACTTTGGAAAAGCAGAAGGTTGAACTTGATGATAATATTAATCGTGATGTTATTAGTTATTATTATGAGGGCGAATATATTTCAATATCTATTTTGTTTATCAGGGGTGGAAAGTTATTAGATAAATATAATAAGGTGTTTCCTTTGATTGGTGAAGTTAATGATGAGATAAATAGTTTTATCTATTCATTTTATGATAAGCATAGTATTCTTCCTAAGGAAGTTTTAGTGTGTGATGATATTGATACTGTATCTTTAAGTAGCATATTTCAAATAAAATTTATTAATCCTAAGAAAGGAATAAAAAGAAAGATTGTTGATTTAACTACGGATAATGCTAAAAATGCTTATCATGAAAAGTTAGAATTGATTAAGAAGGATGAAGAACAAACTAGTTTGGCTATGAATGAATTAGGTAAAATATTAGGAATAAATAATTTAAGTAGGGTTGAAATATTTGATAATTCTAATTTGTTTGGTAATTTTAATGTTTCGGGTATGGTTGTTTTTATTGATGGTAAGCCATATAAGGATGGATACCGCAAATGGAAGATCATGAGTGATATGAGTGATGATTATAATACTATGAGAGAAGTTATTTATAGGAGATATTTTAGAGTACTAAAAGATAAACTAATTAAACCTGATTTAATTATAGTTGATGGTGGTGTAGGACAGATTAATGTTGCTTTGGAAGTGTTGGAATCATTATGTTTAGATATACCTATTGTTGGTTTAAAAAAAGATGATAATCATAGGACTAATGCTTTGGTGGCTTCTAAGCCAATAAGAGAAATACCTTTGGATAAGACAAGTAATTTGTTTCATTTGCTTACTAGAATGCAAGATGAAGTACATAACTATACAATAAATTATCATAAGAATATTAGGAGTAAGGGAGCTTTAGCTTCGATACTTGATAATATTCCTGGTATTGGAGAAGCAAGGAAGAAGAAACTTCTTAAGAAATATAAGACTATTAATAAGATGAAGGAATGTAGTATAGAAGAACTTATGAGTATTTTACCTAAGAATGTTGCAGTAAGTTTCTATCAATTATTAAAAGAAATGGAGTAAAATTATGTCGTGTATTAAAGTAATGGATGAACTTTTATCTAATAAGATTGCCGCGGGTGAAGTGGTTGAGAAGTGTGTTTCAATTGTTAAGGAATTAATTGAGAATTCGATAGATGCTAAGAGTACTGATATTAAGGTATATTTAGTTGAGTCGGGACTTAAGGAAATAAAGGTAATTGATAATGGAATAGGAATGGAACCCGGGGATGCTATTTTGGCTTTTCAAAGGCATGCTACTTCTAAGTTGTATAGTGATGATGATTTATTTAATATTAATACTTTGGGTTTTCGTGGAGAGGCTTTGCCTTCTATTGCTTCAGTTAGTGATGTTTTACTAAAAACTTGTCAAGATAATGTTGGAACTCTTGTTCATATTAAGGGTGGTAAGGTATTAGAAAATACTTTGTGTGAAGCAAGGATTGGTACTTCTATTACTGTATCTAATTTGTTTTATAATACTCCTGCTAGGTTAAAGCATTTATCTAGTACTTATAGTGAGTTATCTAATATATTAGATTATGTTCAAAAGATTAGTTTATCATATCCTAATATTAAGTTTAGGTTATATAATGATGATAAGGAGTTACTAAATACTGATGGATCTAATAATCAGTTAAAGGTTATTAAGGAGATATATGGAATAGATATTGCTAAGAAGATGATAGCAATAAAAAGTGAGAATAATGATTATGAAGTATCAGGTTATATTTCTATGCCTGAAGTTACTAGGGCTAGTAGGAGTCATATGATTACATTAGTTAATAATAGAGTTATTAGGAATAATGAATTAAATAAGACGATTAATGATGCGTATCATACATATAAGGAGGATACTAGATATCCTATCGTGGTAATAAATATTAAGTGTGATCCTGAATTGATTGATGTAAATATTCATCCTTCTAAATTAGATATTAAGTTTGGTAATTTTGATGATTTGAAGAATTTGATAACTAGTACTATTATAAATGGTATTAGGGAAAAGGTTTTGATACCAAAGATAGAGGTTAAGGATAATGTAGAGGTTCCTAAGTATGAGAATATTAGTATTGATTTTAGTAATAATACTATTTTAGAGAAATCTAGTGAATATAGAAGTAATTTAGAGAAGTTGATTAATAATGGGGTTGTTATTAATGATTTTGAGGATGATAAAAATAATTATATTGAAAATATAAAGACGGAGAAGTTACCTAAATTATATCCTGTAGGGTTATTGCTTGGGACTTATATTGCTTGTGAGAATGAGAAGGGTATATATTTGATAGATCAACATGCTGCTAAGGAGAGGATTAATTATGAGAAATATTCTTATATTTTAGGGCATCCTAATAATAATACTTGTAGTTTGCTTGTACCTATAATAATTGAGTTACCAAAGAATGAATTTATTATAGTTAAGGAGAATTTGAGTATTTTAGAGGGAATTAATATTGGAATAGAAGAGTTTGGGGCTAATTCTTTTAGGATTATATCTCATCCTACTTGGTTTCCTGTTGGTTATGAAAGAGATGTTATTAATAAGATAATTGAGTTGATTATTCAAAAGGAGAAGGATTTTACTATTGAGAAGTTTAATGATAGGTTAGCGATGACTGTTAGTTGTAAGATGAGTAAGAAGGCTAATACTTATTCTAGTCTTGAGGAGATGGAGAAGTTAATTAGTGATTTAGGTAATTGTCATAATCCTTATCATTGTCCTCATGGTAGACCTACTATTATAACATTTAGTATTTATGAATTAGAGAAGATGTTTAAAAGAAGTATATGATATGATTGTGCTATTTGCGTTATAGTGTAGAGATTTTAGATTTATAAATAAAAATATATTAGAAACTTGTAATTAGTTTCTTTTTTTCTACAAAAAACTTAAGTTTTAAATAGTAAGATATAACTGGTGATTGATATGACTGTTTATTTAGATTTAGTTTTTTTTATTAATTTCTTTTTTGATTCGATACTTCTTTTTAGTGTGGCTTTAATATTAAAAAGACAAACTAATTTAAAAAAGATATTATTAGGTAGTTTATTTGGTACTGTTTCTATATTTTGTTTATTTATTAGATTAAGTTCTATATCTTTATTTTTGATAAAGTTTTTAATAGCTTTAATCATGGTAATAATAACATTTAATTATAAGGATATAAGATATACATTTAAGAATATATTTTATTTATATACAGTAAGTATTATTTTAGGAGGTTTTTTATATTTACTTAATATAGAATTTAATTATAAGCATGATGGTATAATATTTTATAATAATGGGTTAAGTGCTAATTTTTATTTGTTTTTAATAACTTCTCCTTTAATTATTTATTTATATATAAAGCAAATAAAAGATATTAGGAATAATTATTCTAATTATTATAAGTTAGACATATACTTAAATGATGGTAAAGTTATATCTACAACATCTTTTTTAGATACTGGAAATAATTTGTTTGATCCTTATTTGAATAGACCAATTATTTTAGTAGATAAGAGGTTAATTAAGAATGATTATGGTTATAAAGATATTTTGTTGGTTCCTTATGATACGATAGATTCTCATGGTATTTTAAAGTGTTTAAAGGTGAATTATATTTATATTTTGGGAATAGGTATTAGGAGAAATGTTTTAGTGGGAATTAGTAATAAGAAGATAATGATTGATGGGGTAGATTCTATTTTAAATAAGAAAATATTGGAGGAGAGAATATGAAAAAATTACTATATATTATTCAAAAGGTATTAAGTAGATTTAATTATGTTTTTTATGTTGGTAGCAGTGATATTTTACCTGAACCTTTATCTAAGGAAGAAGAAGTAGATTATGTTTTGAAATCTATGGATGGAGATGTTTTAGCTAAAAATAAGTTGATAGAACACAATCTTCGGTTAGTAGTATTTCTAGCTAAAAAGTATGAGAATACTAATATAGATTTAGAGGATTTAGTTTCTATTGGGACAATTGGTTTAATAAAGGGTGTAAATACTTATAAATTAGATAAAAATATTAAATTAGCTACATATGCTTCGAGATGTATTGATAATGAGATACTTATGTATTTAAGAAAAACAAAGAGAAAGAAAACAGAAATTAGTTTAGAAGATAGATTAAGTTTTGATGCTGATGGTAATGAGTTACATTTAGAGGATGTTTTAGGGACTGAGGCTAATATTGTAACTAAGAATTTAGATGATGAATTGGATAAAACATTACTAAGAAGGGAATTAAATAAGTTAAATAAAAGAGATAAAGAGATTATGATTCTTAGATATGGTTTAAATGGTAATGCTGAATTAACTCAAAAAGAAGTAGCAGAGAAATTAGGAATAAGTCAGTCTTATATATCAAGAATAGAGAAAAAGGTTATTAAAAAATTAGGTAATATTATAAAGATATAATTTTTTGTTTAAATAGTAATAAAGATAGTTGACAATAATATATAAAAATAGTAAAATTAACGTATAAGAATAGCAGAAGAAAGTAGGTGTTTAAAATGAATAGAATGTGTCCA